>DAOLWT010000022.1:5157-14925 GCA_035421345.1 Bacteroidales bacterium | reverse complement strand
GAATATTTTGGCTGCTTTCAAAACTATTGCTAATTTGCAACCTGAATAGTTACTAAATGATAAATAAAAAATGAAATTATTAATAACAGGAGCGACAGGTTTTATTGGTCAACATCTGCTCGAAAATAAATTTTTCACAAAAGATAATATCGAAATAAGAATATTATCAAGAAAAGATAATCCTGTATTGAGATTTTCGCAAAATATCAAATCATATAAAGGAGATTTATCTGAAATTTCTACTATTGAAAATGCTTTTTCGGGAATTGATATAGTTATTAACCTTGCGGCCGAACTTAAAGATAATGACAAATTTGATTCAACAAATATTCTTGGAACAAAGAATATCATTTCAATGATGAAAAAATATAATGTAAAAAATATAATTCATTTAAGCAGTGTTGGAGTAGTTGGCAAACAGTATAGCTTTTCGCCTGTTAATATTACTGAAGCTACCGAATGTTTTCCGAAAAATAATTATGAGATTTCGAAACTAGAATCAGAAAAAATATTTATCGAAGCAGCAAAGAAAAACAATTTTGATTTAATAATCTTACGTCCAACGAATGTTTTTGGTGAATTTCATCCTAAACTATTCCTGTTGAACTTTATGAATCATTTAAAAAATCATAAACTAATCTTATATAGTAATAATGCTGTAGTGAATTATGTTTATGTAAAAGATGTAACGAATGCTATTATACATTTTGTTGAAAATAATTATACTGAACCCATTTATAATATTGGCAAAAGCATGAAATTGACTGATTTTATTCATTCGACTTCTGATATTTTATCTGTAAAGCCATCTATTTACAAGGTTCCGGCAATTATTATACATTTTCTTGAATTAACAAATTATTTTGGAATTAATTCATTTAAAAATAAATTTCATTCAATATCCAATGCTGTGGAATATAATGACAATAAAATTGAAAGTATCTTCGGGTATGAATACGGAATTGAAGCAGGATTAAAAAATATTTTTGATTTTTATAAAACAAACGGCAAATTATAAATTATGAAAATTTGTTATCTGGCCGATGGCGAAAGTATCCATACTGTGAGATGGTGCAGGTATTTCAAGGAATTGGGACATGAAATACATTTGATAACTTTTAAGAATGTAATACTTGAAGGAATTAATGTACATTATGTAGATGCAGGAAAAATAAATGTTTCGGGAGGTAATTGGAAAATAATTCTGAAATATAAAAAAATAAAATCATTGATAAATAAAACAAAACCTGATATCCTACATGCTCATTATGCAACAAGCTATGGTTTTATAGGCGCTTTGACAAATTACCATCCATATATCGTCACCGCGCTAGGAACCGATGTTTTAATAAGCCCTTTTCAATCTAAAATTTATAAATTAATAATAAAATATGTCATGAAGAAAGCTGATTGGATTACGTCAATGGCTGAACACATGAACAAAAAACTAATTTCGATCGGGATAAAAGAAGAAAAAATAAGTGTTGTGATTTTTGGAATCGATGATGAAATATTTAATAAAATAAATCGCAAACTACCAAATGATAAATTTGTAATCACTAGCACACGTAATTTTGAACCTGTTTATAACATACCGTTATTATTTAAAGCTATCAAACTAATTAAATTTAAAATCCCCAATCTCCAGGTGAATATGCTTGGCGATGGATCATTGCAAAATGAATTTAAACGCATGGTAAACGAATTTGAAATTTCAGATGTTGTTAAGTTTATTGGTAAAGTTGAACAATCAAAGATTGCAGAAACATTAAATAGTTCTCACCTTTTCGTTACTTTATCTTTATCTGATGGGAATAACATTTCGTTAAATGAAGCTATGGCGTGTGGTGCTTTTTCTATCGCCTCAGATATTCCAGCTAATCGACAATGGATAACCGATGGAGTAAATGGTTTTATTGTACCTGTTGATGATGAAAATATATTAGCTGAAAAAATTCTTTTTACTTATAAAAATTACGAAAAACTAGAAAATGCTTGCTTTGAACTAAATGATAAAATAATACAAGAAAAATTATTGTGGAAAAATAACATGAATTTTGTTGAACAAAAATATGTATCATTAACAAAGATTTATGAAAAATAAAATTGTTATCATTGGTGCCGGGGGTCATGCCAAAGTAGTTGCTGACGCGGTAATTAAACAAGGTAAATATACACTCGCAGGGTTTGTTGATGATGATGAAACCTGCATATTCATTCTAAATAATGGATTTAAGGTTATTGCAAAAACGAATGAGATCGAGAAAATTATAATTGCAGCTGATTATTTCATTGTTGCAATTGGCGATAATAATATCCGTTATAAATTGTTTAAAACCTTCAAACAAAAAATGAAACCAGCTACAATTATTCATCCATCAGCAGTAATATCACAAAATGTAAAAATTGGTGAGGGATGTGCAATTTTAGCAAATGCAGTAATAAATGAAGATGTTGAAATTGGCAATAATTGTATTATCAATGCAATGGTATTAATTGACCATGAAACATCAATTGGTGAAAATGGTCATATTTCACAAGGTTCAATTATTGGAAGTAATTGCATAGTTAAATCCTTTCATACTTCAGACCTTGGGGAACGTATAAAATCAAGGAGTATTATTAAATGACAAATACTGGAAATATCAATTTTTTTTAATTTATGAAAATTCTTTTAATTAATCATTATGCCGGAAGTTCAAAGATGGGCATGGAGTACCGTCCATATTTTCTTGCAAAGGAATGGGTAAAAAGTGGACATGATGTAACTATTATTTCTTCTTCATTTTCACATGTTCGTTCTATTCAACCTGATATTAAAACAAATTATGAAACACAATATATTGATGGTATAAAATATATTTGGATTAAAACAAAAGCATACCAAGGAAATTCCATTAAACGTTTTTTTAATATCATTGAATTTGTTATTAAAATATTAATAAAGAGTTCATATATCGCAAAAACAATCAAGCCAGATATAGTAATTGCCTCATCAACATACCCTCTTGACATTTATCCAGCTCATAAAATTGCCAGAAAATCAAAATCAAAATTAGCTTATGAAATTCATGATTTATGGCCGCTTTCACCAATAGAGATAGGAGGATATTCGAAATGGCACCCTTTTATTATATTAATTCAAACAGCGGAGAATTATTGTTACAAAAAATCCGATCTGGTGATTTCTATTTTACCAAATACTATTGAGCACTGCATTGCTCATGGTTTATATCCAAACAAATGGCACCATGTTCCAAATGGTATCAATTTAAGCGAATCCGAAAATCAGAATGAAATTCCAACAGAACAGAAAAACAATCTGGAAGAAATCAGAAAAAATTACAAATATTTAATTGGATACACAGGAAGCATTGGTCCTGCAAATGCAATGGAATATTTTATTCATGCAGCGAATATTTTAAAAAATGAAAATATTGCTTTTGTTATTGTTGGCAAAGGAATTGAGAAAGAAAGTTTGGAAAAAATAAAAAATGAGAAAAATATTCCTAATATATATTTCATTGATAATGTTCCTAAAAGTTCAATATTTAAGGTTCTAAACATTTTTGATTTTTTGTTCCTAAGTATAAAAAAGAAAAATTTATATCGCTTTGGAATTAACCCGAATAAATTATTTGATTACATGAATAGTGGGAAACCAATAATTCAAGCTATTGAAGCAAGCAATGATATTGTTTCAGAAGCCAAATGCGGATTTACTATTGAATCAGAGAATCAACAGGCAATAGTCGATTCAATAAAAAAATTAATTTCTTTACCGGAATATGAAATTATTGAAATGGGCAAAAACGGTAAAGCCTATGTAGCTCAAAATCATGATTACAAATTTATCGCTCAAAAGTTTCTGGAAATTATAAAATAAGATTTTCTTACCTTTGATACTTAATATTACTATCTTATGATACCATTTTCACCTCCGCATATTGATCAGAAAATAATTGATGAAGTTATTGACACATTAAAATCAGGTTGGATAACTACAGGACCAAAAACAAAATTATTTGAAAAAAAACTGACTGCATTAAATGGAAATAAATCTACAATATGTCTTAATTCAGCAACTGCAGGATTAGAACTTGTTTTAAGATGGTTTGGTGTAAAAGAAGGTGATGAAGTAATTTTACCTGCATACACTTATTCCGCAACAGCTAATGTT
Organism: Bacteroidales bacterium; assembly: GCA_035421345.1. Classification (GTDB taxonomy): domain Bacteria; phylum Bacteroidota; class Bacteroidia; order Bacteroidales; family CG2-30-32-10; genus DAOLWT01. The sequence goes on along the minus strand of DAOLWT010000022.1, from coordinate 10,745 downwards.
GTAATACATTGTGGGGCAAAACCTGTATTTGTTGATATTAACCAAAAAGATTTTAATATATCTGTTGCTTGCATTAAAAAAGTTATTACATCTAAAACAAAAGTTATCATACCTGTTGATATTGGTGGATTTCCATGTGATTACAATGAAATTAAAGATTTAATAATTAATTCTGAAACAAAAAAATTATTTACTCCATCGAATGAAAATCAGAAAAAACTTGGACGAATACTTATTCTTTCAGATGCCGCACACTCGCTGGGGGCAACATATTTTAAAAATAATACAGGCACTCTTGCCGATATTACTGTGTTTTCATTTCACGCTGTAAAAAATCTGACTACAGCTGAAGGAGGAGCCATTGCTTTTAATCTACAACCACCATTCGATAATAATGAATTATATGACTTTTTTAATTTGTTCTCTTTACACGGACAAAACAAAGATGCATTGGCTAAAACACTAAAGGGAAAATGGAAATATGATATTGAAATAGCCGGATATAAAGCAAATATGACAGATATTGCTGCCTCAATTGGATTGGTTGAAATAGAACGTTACAAAAAAGATATACTGGTAAAAAGAAAACATATTTTTGAAACATATTTAAAAATATTTTCGGAATATTCATGGGCTGAACTCCCAATAGGAATAAGCAATGAAAAGACTTCATCATATCATTTATTTATGCTTCGCATTAAAGATATTAATGAAACCCAAAGAGATAAAATCATTCAAAATATTTCGGAACAAAATGTTGCTGTAAATGTTCATTTTGTTCCAATACCATTATTCTCTTTTTATAAAAATATGGGATATAATATTAACGACTTTCCAATATCCTACGATAATTTTTCCAGAGAAATATCATTACCATTCTTCTATAATTTAACTGATGAACAAATTGAAATTGTTACTAAGTCTGTTATTAATACAGTAAGAAATACATTATAATGCTTATTAAATTATTCGATATAATATTTTCATTTATTTTTTTAATACTCTTACTGCCGTTATTTGTTTTAATCTCATTAACTATTTTACTCGAAAGTAAAGGCGGAATATTTTATTCCCAAAAAAGAATTGGATTAAAAGGAAAAGAATTTAATTTATTTAAATTCCGTACTATGTATGCTCATTCAGACAAAAAAGGATACCTGACAATTGGAATGAACGACAAAAGGGTTACCAGGGCTGGAATCATTCTTAGAAAATATAAACTCGATGAACTGCCTCAGTTACTAAACGTATTAATAGGAAATATGAGTATTGTAGGACCTCGTCCAGAAGTTAAAAAGTATGTGGATTTATATACAGATGAACAAAAAAAAATACTAAATGTAAAACCTGGCATTACTGACTATGCTTCAATTATTTTTTTTAACGAAAATGAAATCTTATCAAAATCAACATTTCCCGAACAAACATATATTAATGAAATAATGCCATATAAACTGAAGCTTAATATTATCTTTATTGATAATTATAACATTAAAACATATTTAAAGATAATTTTTTTAACATTAACTAAAATCATTAATAGCTTTGGAAAAAATTAATATTGATAAATTTTTTGCACTTTCCTCAACAGCAAAGTATTATTTATTACTATTAATTGCGATTTTATTACCAATTGCAAGAACTATAATACCTTTATTACTGGTACTCCTATTTATTTCATGTTTATTTGAGGTACATTTCAAAGAGAAATGGGAAATTATAAAAAAAACAAAATTATTATTTATTTTACCTTCATTTTATATTTTACACATAATTGGTCTTTGTTATACAAGCAATTTAAACAATGGTTTATTTGATTTAGAAGTAAAATTGTCTCTCTTTTTCATCCCATTAACTTTTATTAATATTAATGAAAATAATAAAATTAATTATACCAAAATTCTTCTTTTTTTTATAATAGGAAATCTTTTAGAAGCGTTTTTATGCATAGAAAATTCTATTGTTAATGTTTTCTATAAATACTCTTCTGATATAATTGTATGTCTAAGAAAAGACCCGCGATCTTTTTTTAACGATAACTTTACTTACTATTTCCTTTCCAAATCATTCCATCCCTCTTATTTTTCTATGTATTGCGCAATGTGTACACAGATAATAATTTATTTTTTTATTAATAATATTTACAAGAAACATAGAACCCTTTTAATTTCAATTTTTATTTTTTTTGTTTTCTTCATTTTTTTGCTCTCATCAAAAGCAGGTATTATTGCAATTGTAATTCTTATTCTATGCGATATCTTAATATTTTTAAAAAGAAAAAAGAATTTTTGGATTGGTTCTTTATCAATATTATGCTTGTCTGTATTATTTTTTATAACACTTAATTATAACCAACGATTAACCATTTTATTTAATCAATTAAAAGCAACATCTATAAACAGTAAATCTATTAAAACAAATGAAGACAGATTATTGATTTGGTTTAACTCAAAAAGTATAATTGAAAATTATCCAATATTTGGTGTTGGGACTGGTGATGTAAAAGATAAATTATTGGAAGTTTATAATGAAAACGATATGCAGAAAGCAATTTCTCAACGTTATAATGCCCATAATCAATTTCTTGAAACTTTAATTTCTTTAGGAATAATAGGATTATCAATACTTTTGGCCGTATTAATTATTCCTATTATCATTGCCTTCAAAAAAAGGGATATACTTTTATTCGTGTTTATTTTAATAATTTTTATAAACTTTATTTTTGAATCGATGCTGAATACTCAAGCAGGGGTTGTATTCTTTGCTTTCTTTTACTCCTTTTTATGCTTCGCGAATAATAACAAGATATTAATTAACAGGCGCAATCTACTTTATTGATACAACATAATAATTAGTTGTAATAAAGTAATTCCTGAAATAGGGTATGGAAGTAAGTATGCGAGATTGCTCTCTAACTTTTAACTTGAATTTTACTTCATAATTCGGATTGTTGAAATATAAAATCTTCTTATCAATTTTATAATTCGACTTTTTCAAAATTTTTTCAAATCGTTCAATTGTAATGCCTGTATCATGAACTTCCAGAAGGTTCTCTATTTTCCCTTCGCTTTCTCCAAACATTTTTAAAATTGAACGATAAATGCCTTTAGGTAAAATATGGAAATACGGCAGCTTTGATAAAACTTTACTTTCACAAATCTGCTGATGACCGCCAAAAGGGCTTTGCCACGAAGGGAAACCCATGAATATTTTTCCACCGGGTTTAAGAAACTTTTTTATAAAATCCATAAATCGTTCCTGTCCATGAATATGTTCAAGAACATCGCGCGAAAAAATCAGGTCGAAAGTTCCTATATTTTCAATGTCATAAATATCGGCAGCAACAAATTTTATATTATTCTTATTGGGATGGTTCTCAAAAAATTTATTTGCATTATCAATTTTTCCCTGGGCCAAATCAATTCCTAAAACTCGCTCACAACCAATATCCAGGAAGGGTTTCAGGTTACCGCCTTCGCCACACCCAATTTCCAATACCGAAGTTTTTTCATTAATTTCAAAAACTTCTTTTATAAATGATAACACATGTTTGCTAACCGTGTATTCCTATTCTTTAAAATATTGTTCCCTGTTTGAATGTCGTTCCTGCATTTAAATTATTTTTAGTAATGGTTCACCTGCCTCATTCATTGATTTACCAAGTGAAATAAAACCATGATTTTTCATGCAAAGGAAATTATGTTCTTTCAAAATTGAAAGAACGCTGTTCACAAGTTCAATGGTTCCATACGATTCTTCCTTAGCTGTTTCAGGAATACCAAGCGTTTTGGCCGATTGTAAAATTTCATTCGAATGTCCATGAAATATAGCATTTACATCCGGTCTTTTTTTATAAATGGCATAATGCAACATACTTTCCGATGAAGGATTTCGTGTCCCCTCGGCATAAATAACGTTATTTATAATGTCGCAAGAAATAATTTTAACAAAACAATCATCGCTTAAATTATTTTTAAATCCAATACAAGTACCTGTAATAATAAATTCATTCTTGTTGTTTTCTGTTCTAAAGCTTAAATTTCCGTATGAGCCGCCAGGGTAGGGTGGAGCTAAGTTTTTTTTATGAAAAATTTCACACCACTTTTTTAGTTCCTTAATACGGGTATCCACAGGGGTTTGTGTTTTATTAAAAATGGTTTTAAATTTTATTCCTGTGTATTGTTCGCTCATACTTATTTTAATAGTAATTGGATATTTTTTTGAGTTGGTTTAATAATTCCTTTTTCTGTAATAATTCCGGTAATATATTTGGCTGGTGTAATATCGAATGAAGGGTTTAAGGCATGGGAACCCGGAGAGCAAACCCGAATTTGTGTTAATCTATTGGATTTTGTTAAGCCGCTTTGGTAAAGAACTTCATCTTCGCTTCTATGTTCTATGGGGATATCTTGCCCTGTTTTACAATTCATATCAAACGTAGATGTTGGTGCAGCTACATAAAAAGGAATTCCAAATTCTTTGGCTACAATAGCTTTTTCGAATGTGCCTATTTTATTAGCAACATCTCCATTGTTAGCAATACGGTCGGCTCCAACAATAACGAGGTCAATCTTATTTTGAGACATTAGAAAAGCACCTGCATTATCGGGAATAATAACATGAGGTATTTTTTCATGATACAGCTCCCAAGCGGTTAATCGGGCGCCCTGACTACGGGGGCGCGTTTCATCTAGATAAACAAAAATATTTTTTCCGGAAGCGTTTGCTTTGTAAATAGGAGAAAGAGCGGTGCCATAATCAACAAAAGCCAACCACCCGGCATTACAATGAGTTAAAATACGTGCATTTTTTTTAATGAGGGTATTGCCAATTTTCCCAATTTTCTGACTTGCTTCGGCATCTTCGTTGGCAATTTGTTGCGAAGTTTCGAATGCTTTAGCAGGAGAAATAACAGCCGAAAGATAAACTCGTTCTACTGCATAAAACAAATTACGTGCGGTAGGGCGTGTTTTTTCAATTTCTTTTTTTGCTTTTAAAAGAAAGGAATGATAATTTTTTGTTGGAGCTTCTATTGCAGCTTGAGCCATGGCAAAACCGGCAGCTGCTCCAATGGCCCCGGCACCCCTAACAAGCATATTTTTAATTGCTTTACATGTTTGGAGGTATGTGGAGGATTTCTCAATTTTAAAACTAAATGGCAATAAATTCTGTTCAATCATATAAACAGTTTTGTTTTCCATCCATATAGTTCTGTATTCCTTATTGTTAACCCTCATAAAGCCCGATTGTCAAATTTAGGTAAAATTATACAATTTATTTTGAATTTAAAGAATTGGAATAATATTGAAAATTAGAGGTTTAAATTTAAAAGATATAAGGGTATAAAGGTATAAAGTTAAGGAATAGAGCTATAAAGGAAATTTTAAAGCCGTAATTTAAACTTGACATAGTTTATTAAACTTTTCATTTAACAAAAAGAATAACACCAAAAAATCCCAATAACATCGAAAAAGCATTAAAATCTTATCTTTTTGATGTTTACTTCCCCGGTATTCGCAAATTAGGGTTAAATTATTTTTTGTTTTCTTTTTTTAAAAAAACTTTCCCCTTAAGCGAAAGAAATTTAT
>DAOLWT010000022.1:0-5057 GCA_035421345.1 Bacteroidales bacterium | reverse complement strand
TATTTTTTGTTTTCTTTTTTTAAAAAAACTTTCCCCTTAAGCGAAAGAAATTTATTTTAAATTTGTCTAAAACTCATAATTTCTTTTCATGGAAAATTTTATTGTTTCAGCACGAAAATACAGACCGGTAACATTTGATACTGTTGTTGGTCAAAACGCAATTACATCTACATTAAAAAATGCAATAAAAAACAATCATTTAGCTCAATCTTTTCTTTTTTGTGGTCCTCGAGGTGTTGGAAAAACTACCTGCGCCCGTATTTTAGCAAAAACAATTAATTGTGAGAATATATCCGCTAATATTGAAGCATGTAATGTATGTAATTCATGCAAATCGTTTAATACGTCTAATTCTTTTAATGTATTTGAATTAGATGCGGCCTCCAATAATTCAGTTGATGATATTCGTAATTTAGTCGACCAAGTTCGTATACCACCACAATTGGGGAAATATAAAGTTTATATAATCGATGAAGTCCACATGTTGTCATCGTCGGCTTTTAATGCATTTCTTAAAACATTAGAAGAACCTCCGGCCTATGCAAAATTTATTTTGGCAACAACCGAAAAACATAAAATTATTCCTACTATCTTATCTCGTTGCCAAATATTTGATTTTAACAGAATTACCATAAGCGATATTGCCAAACATCTCGAATTTGTAGCACAACAAGAAAAAGTAATAGCCGACCCAAACGCCTTACAAATTATTGCCCAAAAAGCCGATGGCGCTTTACGCGATGCTTTATCTATTTTTGACCAAATTGTCAGTTTTGCCGGAAATAATGGGATTACTTATCAAACAGTTATCGACAATTTAAATGTGTTAGATTACGACTATTTCTTTAACGTTACAGATGCTCTTTTAAAAGGAAATATTTCGGAATGTTTACTTATTTTAAACGAAATTTTGGAACATGGGTTCGATGGACATCATTTTATTTCCGGATTAGGAGAACATTTTAGAAATATTTTGGTTTGTAAAAATCCTTCTACATTAAAATTATTGGAAGTAGGGGAGACTATTCGTGAAAAATATAAATTCCAAGCACAAAATTGTTCTTCCCATTTTATTTTGAAAGCTCTCGATTTTGTTGCCAAATGCGATGTAAATTATAAAACAGCATATAATAAACGAATTATAGTAGAGCTTGTACTGCTGCAAATTGGCAATATAAATTCGCAAAATATAAACGACGACAATATAGAAGAAGCAATAAAACCGCTCGTTAAATCGGTTGAAAAGCCTTTAGTTGTCGGAAATCCGGAAAAAACAAAAATTCCGATTACCGTAGAACCAAAACCTAATAATATAGGTTCTTCCATTGTTATGCCGAGTAGTTCTGTAAAACCGGAGAAAAGAATTGTGTCGGCAACTAAATCAATTAAAGAAACACTCGCTGAAAACGCAATCCAAAAGAAAATAGAAAATGAGGGGGATATAGATAAATCTTCATCGGATATTAAAAAACCAATAACTCAATTTACGGCGGAAGAGTTTGAAAAAGTATGGATGGAGATGGCACTGCCTTATAAAACAGAAAGTCCCGATTTTTATATAACGTTAACTTCTCAAATTCCTAAAGTTAATGAAGATTTTAGCATTGAACTCAGCATCGATAACGTAATTCAAGAAAAAGAAATAACCGAACGAAAGTTTGAAATATTAACTATTTTAAGAAATGCATTAAATAACGCGCAAATACAATTAAATACAATTATAAACAAAAACCCGTCTATTACCAAACCCTTTACTCCGCAGGAAAAATTTAAAAAAATGACAGAGAATAATCCTGCTATTCAAAATTTAAAGGATTTGTTTGATTTAGACATAGAATATTAAATTAATTAAACCATGAAAAAAAATGTAATTCAATTAATGGCTTCTTTAACACTAATTTTAGCGTTTACAGTTGGATACGCTCAGAAAAAATTTTCTTACGATACGGTGCCCAACGATCCGTTAAAAGCCAGAATTTATACCCTTAGCAATGGCTTAAAAGTGTATATGACTGTATATAAAGACGCCCCACGTATTCAAACATACGTAGCCGTTAGAACAGGAAGTAAAAACGACCCTTCCGACGCAACCGGTTTAGCACATTATTTTGAACATCTTATGTTTAAAGGAACTCAAAATTATGGAACCACCGATTTTGAAAAAGAAAAAGTGTATCTCGATAAAATTGAAAGTTTGTTTGAAGAATATCGATCAACCAAAGATTCCTTAAAACGATTGGCAATATACCATGTTATTGATAGTATTAGTCAGGTTGCTTCAACCTATGCTATTCCCAACGAATACGATAAATTAGTAAGTTTAATAGGCGCTACCGGTACAAACGCGTATACGTCGGTAGATGAAACAGTATATATTAATAATATTCCTTCTAATCAGCTCGAAAATTGGGCTCAAATTGAATCGGATCGGTTTAAAAATAATGTAATTCGAATATTTCATACCGAATTAGAAACTGTTTACGAAGAAAAAAACATGAGTTTGTCCAACGACCAGCGTAAAATATATCAAGCTGTAATGGAAGGCTTATTTAAAAATCATACCTATGGTACGCAAACTACGTTAGGTGAAGCGGAACACTTAAAAAATCCGTCGATTAAAAAGATAAAAGAATATTATAATAAATATTATGTCCCTAATAATATGGCTATTTGTCTCTCGGGAGATTTGGATCCTGATGCGACCATTAAACTAATAGATGAATATTTTGGAAAATTAGAAAAAAGAGATTTTACATTTCCTGTATTTAAAGCGGAAGATCCTATTACCGAACCTGTTGTTAAAGAAGTAGTAGGTCCTGATGCGGAAAGTATCATGTTGGCATATAGATTTAAAGGCGCTGCCTCCGACGAAATAGATATACTTAACGTAATAGATATGATTTTATCGAACAGAACAGCCGGATTAATCGACTTGAATTTAGTTCAAAAACAAAAAGTATTATTTGCTTCGTCCAGTCTAAATGACATGAACGATTATTCCGCATTAATTCTTTCCGGTAAACCTAAAGAAGGACAAACACTAGAAGAAGTACGGGATTTATTATTGTCGCAGTTGGAACTCATAAAAAATGGTGAATTTGAAGATTGGCTTATTCCTGCAGTTGTAAATGAGCTAAAATTAAACCAGATGAAAGCATACGAAAATAACAATAGAAGAGCATCAGCCTTTGTTAGTGCTTTCATTGCAAATATCCCATGGAAGAATTACGTAGAACAAATTGATCGTATTTCGAAAATTACGAAGCAAGATATTATATCGTTTGTTAATAAAAATATAACAGATAAAAATTATGTTGTTGTTTACAAAAGAACTGGTATAGATAAAAATATTACCAAAGTGGTAAAGCCTACCATAACCCCAATAAAAATTAACAGAACCGATCAATCTGCTTTTTATAAGAACATAAAAAATAACATAATTAAAGAAATAGAACCGGTATTTTTAGATTATACCAAAGATATTGAAACAATTAAAACAACCGGAAATATAGAAGTATTATATAAAAACAATAATGAAAATGGATTGTTTGATATAACATTTGTTTTTGATTTAGGAAATAACCACGATAAAAAATGGGGAACCGCACTTAAATACCTCGAATTTTTAGGTACGTCTAAATATACAGCAGAGGAACTAAAACAAGAATTTTATAAAATTGGTTGTTCCTACAGAATTGTTCCATCCGATGAAGAAACAAATATTTATTTGTCGGGTTTAACCGAAAATATAGATAAGGCGTTCGAATTATTTGAATCGATGTTTAGTGATGCAATAGCTGATAAAACCGCTTTAACGAATTTGGTAAGTGCCACATTAAAACAACGAAAAGATGCCAAATTAAATAAACAAATTATTGCACGTGCTTTGCAGAGTTATGGGGAATGGGGTGCAAAGGGGCCATTTAAAAATATGTTATCGGAAACGGAATTAAATGCATTATCACCCGAAGAATTAATCGCAAAAATTAAGTCTGTTTTTAACTACCAACATCGTATTTTATATTATGGAAGTCAGTCGAAAGAATTGTTGAAAGCTACATTAGAGAAATATCATAAAACACCGAAAACATTTACGACAATTCCTGTTTCTCAAAAATTTGAACAACAAGCAACATTAAAAAATCAGGTTTATTTTGTCGATTTTACTATGAAACAAGCTGATATATATATGTTATACAAAGGGGGATTATATGATAAGACCATGGAACCTACCTTAAATTTATTTAATGAATATTTTGGCGGAGGGATGAATTCATTGGTTTTTCAAGAACTCAGAGAAGCTAGAGGTTTGGCGTATACAGCAAGGTCATTGTATTTAAAACCGGTAGATTTAAAAAAAGCATATTATAGTTTTTCTTATATAGGTACACAAACCGATAAAATGCAGGAAGCGATAAACGGATTATTAGATTTAATGAATAATATGCCAGAATCTGACAAATCGTTCGAATTAGCTAAAAGTGCTATTGTTCAACAATTACGGACTGATAGAACTACAAAAGCGAGTGTTCTATACAACTATGAAAGAGCACAAAAATTAGGTCTTACTTATGATATTAGAAAAGATATTTATGAAAAAGTACCTTCTCTTACATTTGCCGATATAAAAGCATTTGAAGAAAAACAGTTGAAAGATAAACCGCATACAATATTAGTTCTTGGAGATAAAAAGAATATTGATTTTACCATACTCGCAAAATATGGTGATATTACATATTTAACATTAGAAGATATTTTTGGATATTAGAATAAAGAGGAATTAGAAAAGGAGGGGCTTTTTATATTTCAGTCTCTCCTTTTTTTATCTTATTCATAAACTGCGGAGAAAGATTAAAATTTTCGGGAAATTTAGCTGTTTTTGTTTTATAAAAATCGCTAATAAATTTAAAATCTTCTTCATAATTACCTGTTGGATATAAAATAGGACCAATTCCTCCTTCTTTTATACCATAATCAACATACGTTAATACAATAGGAACTTCTGCATTCATGGCAATTTGATAGTATCCTTTTTTCCATTGAGTAACTAACTTTCG
>DAOLWT010000021.1:13370-15128 GCA_035421345.1 Bacteroidales bacterium | reverse complement strand
GTCGGGCTCCTCAGTGTGACACACTATGAAAAGCACTTATTAACTTGTTCTCTGTGAACCTCCGTGACTTCTCTGGGTACTCATTTCTAACTCTCTGATAATTGATTGATTAGAATACCATATTTTTGTATAAATTTCTTAGAAATTTGAATTTTCAGCTTTTCTGTCCTTTTAAGTTAGATATTTATTTCTAATTAATGAAATACTGGCAATTGATATAATTTTCAGCTTATTCCGAAAAAGCAAATCTAGATAGTTCTATTCAAATTAACATAATTAATATTGAAAATGCTTAACCCATTTAACTTCGCAAATATCTTTGCATTCTTTTTGTAAAATGCTAATACTTTTTTGGTAAACAGGGTGTACAAATTCGGGTGCAATTTCTAAGAGTGGTTTAAGTACAAATTGTCGATTTATTAATTGAGGATGAGGAATAATCAAATTAGGTTGATTTATAATCTGATTATCATAAAAAAGAATATCAATATCAATTATTCTAGAAACCCATTGTTTTTTTTCTCTTTCCCTTCCCAATAATAATTCTATTTTATTTATTTCATTTAAAAGAGAATTTGGGTTAAGTTCGGTTTTGATAGATAATACCATATTTAAAAAATAATTCTTGTCGGTAAATCCCCAAGGCTCTGTTTCATATAAAGAGGAACAACGAATTATTTCTCCAATAGAAGAAATGGCAAGTACAGCGTTTTGTATATTTTCTTCTTTGTTTCCTAAATTTGATCCAAGTGCTAAATAGCTTATAATCATTTTTAAAAAGTATTTTTAAAAGCATTTTATATAAAAAAAATAGCAACGCCAATTACACTAATAATAGCACCAATAATTTCTTTGGTACTTACTTTTTGTTTCATAATTAAAATAGCCGGAGGAATAATTAATATTGGAACAATCGCCATTATAGTTGACGCTACTCCTGCTAATGCATGTTGTATAGCCAATAATGAAAATGAAACGCCTAAAAAAGGTCCGAAAATAGAACCTAGCGTTATTCTTTTCATTGCATCTTTATTATATAAAGCTCGATTTAAATTTTTCCATTTACCCAGCAATGAAATGATGATAAAAAATCCAATTATTCCGGTTACAATTCGTATTTGAGTGGCTGCAAATGCATTATAACTCCCCATGCCTACTTTGCTGAAAATTAGTCCAAATGATTGCCCAACAGCTCCTATAAATGCATAAAACAAACCTTTTAAGGAATGAGAAATAAATATTTTTTTTCCTCCATTTTTTCTACTTACAATAACAATTAATATTCCTCCAACGGTAATAATCATCCCGAAAATACTTAGCAGGGTCATAGTTTCGTCTAAAATAAACCAACTAAAAATGGCGGTAATAGGGGGTACTAATGTCATAATAAGCATAGAAATTCTGGATCCTATAATAGTATATGATTCAAAAAGAAACAAATCGCCAATTACAAACCCTATTAGTCCTGATAATGAAAGCCATAACCAGGCAGAAGTACTTGCGTCTGTTGGGAAAAAGAATCCTCGGGTAATCCATGAATAAATACTTAAGAAAATAAATGCAAATAAAAGTCGGAGAAAATTTACAATTAGGGACCCTACTTTATTACTGGCATATTCGAATGCTAAAGCGGTAATCGTCCAAAAAAAAGCTGTTAATAATGCAGCAAATTCTCCTAAATGATTTTGAAACATGGGTTTTATTTAAATAGTTTGTCAAAATTCGTAAAAAAAACAAACCAAATACGAATAAATGAGT
>DAOLWT010000021.1:0-13360 GCA_035421345.1 Bacteroidales bacterium | reverse complement strand
TATAATTTACTTAGAAATAAAAAATCGGAAAGGGCTCTTTTATAAAAAATACGAGGTTTTCCACAAAATATTGTTTAAAAGTTAATGGATTATCAATTACATTTGTAGAATTATAATATAAATTTGACATTCATTAGTTTTATATATTATTTTTGTTAGATTGCATTATAATATATTGTTTTTATTAAGTATAACTTTTTTCATTTTTATTCGTATTAATAAAGTTTAAAATTAATATTTTATTCTTTTTTATAAAATTTCACTTATGAAGAAAATAATATTCACTTTTTTGTTGTGTTACTTCAGCGCTTTTATTTATGCACAATCTTATACTGCTAGCATCGAAGTAAATGGTACCCCTTCCGATTCCGCACAGCTTTGCGGATTAGACGATTATGTCTCATTAAGTGTTAATGTAACGGGTGGAGTTGCTCCTTATCAGTATGCATGGACCGGCGATGCAGGTCAGTTATCTTCTAATAATACACAGGTAACCATATTTACTTCCACTACATTAGGATCATTTAATGTTAAATGTACTATAACAGATAATTTGGGAGCCATTATCGTTGATTCTATTTTGGTAAATATTAATTCACTTCCCAATATATTTGTTCCACTAGATCAAAAGCTATGTTTAGGTGATTGTGTCGATTTAACTTGTTCTTCTACCAATGCGGATGGATTTATTTGGTATGAAGGAAATGTTGGTGGTACTATTATAGCAGATGGTCCGGGAACAACCCCTTTAACTGTAAGCGTTTGTCCTACGAATAATACAGATTATTGGGCATTATCATATAATGCTTTAACAGGATGTACCCGAACCAAAAAAGTAACAGTACGTATAGTTGATTTATCAGCAGTTGCAACTGCCAATCCAAACCCTACATGTAATGGGGAAACCACTCAGTTAACGGTAACTCCAACCGGGGGTGATGCACCTTATACTTATTCATGGAGTCCAAATACAGAAATAAGTAGTACTACCATAGCAAACCCTACCGCATGGCCTTCAAGTACAACTACCTATTGTGTTACTGTTACCGATAAGAACCATTGTACTGCTACTTCTTGTGTAGTTGTTACTGTTTCTCCTCCACCTACCATAGATAAAGATACAACCATTTGTAATAGTGGATGTGCTACTTTAGTTGTTAATCCAACAGGTCCTGCACCCCATACCTATTCCTGGAGTACCTCCGAAACAACTCAATCTATTAATCCTTGTCCTACTATTACCACCGTATATACGGTTACGGTAGTTGATGGAAATGCATGTACTACTACTGCTTCGGCTACGGTTACCGTTAGTCCTCCAATAATTGTAGATGCAGGGTTAACCGATACAATATGTTACGGAGAATCAATTACAATAGGGGGAAGTCCAACTGCTTCGGGTGGAGTGGCTCCATATACGTATGATTGGAATAGTAATCCATCTGGTTTTACTTCGGATGTTTCTAATCCTAGTGTAAGTCCGATTGTTAATACACACTATTTTGTTACAGTTACCGATGCTGCAGGATGTATAGAAATAGATTCTGTTATAATTGTAGTAAACCCGATGATCATTGCAGATGCCGGAAACGATACTATTGTTTGTACCGGTACAAGTATGCAAATTGGCGGTAACCCAACTGCTTCAGGAGGAACGCCTCCGTATACCTACAGCTGGAGCCCTGCTTCCGGTCTCGATGATACGGATATTCCGAATCCAATTGCTACCTTTACAACAACAACAACGTATACGGTTACTGTTACAGATTCTTTGGGATGTACAGCTACTGATAATGTTACGTTAACAGTAAGTGCACCTATAACAGCAACTATCGATGTTACCATCCCCACTTCTTGTACTGCTTGTGACGGTGCAATGACCGTGAATGCTTCGGGAGGTACCCCTGCTTATACATACTCATGGACTACAACTCCTCCGCAAACAACACAAACGATTACTGATCTTTGTGCAGGAATGTATTCTGTAATAATTACCGATGCAAATGCTTGTTCAACTCAAGCGGATGCAGTAATTAATGGAAATACCGATGTTATTACACTTACGGTTAGTCCAAACGACACTATTTGTGCCGGTGAATGCGTTACATTTACAGCAAATTCAACCATTACATACGATATTTACGACTTTTTAGTGAATAACGATACCGTACAATCGGGTCCGTTAAATACATTAGATACTTGCGGATTAGTAAGCGGTGACCAAATAATGGTAATAGGAACCGATTTAACAACCAATTGTATTAATTTCTCAAACGAAATTACCATGATTGTTGGAGCGTTACCATTATCTTTTGATGTATTAGGTGGAGATACGATTTGTTCGAACGATAGTACTCTTATTTCACTAAGTGGATCGCAAATAGGAATTTCATATAGCTTAATTTTAAACGGAACTCCTCCCGCAGTTGCAATTGAAATGGGAACAGGACTCGCATTCAATTTTGGCTATTTCTCAGCTCCCGGAATATATAAAGTTATTGCAACAGATACCGCAACGGGTTGTTCTAAGTTAATGAATGATAGTGCCGTAATTGTATTACATTTAATGCCTCATCCTACGATTACTGGACCTAATAATGTTTGTGAAGGCACAGCAAATAATATATATGTTACCGAAGCGGGTATGTCTAATTATAGTTGGACTGTATCAGCCGGAGGAGTCATTACTTCTTTACCGTTAAATAACGATTCTGTTACAGTAACATGGAATACACCAGGTCCACAAACCATATCAGTAACCGTATTTAACAATTTGGGTTGCGATTCTACAACAATATTTAATGTTTTAGTTGATACCGTATATATTCCTACTATTACAGGAAATGATACTGTTTGTCTTGGAACAACAAATAATATTTATGTTACCGAACCGGGGATGACCAATTATATTTGGCACATACCTACCGGAGGTGTTATTACATCATTACCGCTAGATAATGATTCTATTACAGTAACATGGAATGACGAAGGATCCCATACCGTTAACGTAATTTACACGAATACGTTTGGCTGTACTGCTGATACATCAACATATAATGTATTTGTAGCTACCTTACCTGTTCCAACTATTATCGGTTCCGACTCCGCTTGTTTAAATAAAACAATTAGCTATACAACAGAGCCAGGGATGTCCGATTACATCTGGACTATTCCTCCAACCGAAGGAACGATTATTTCTTCTCCTTTAGATAGTAATGCCATTGCTGTTATATGGAATACGTTAGGAAATAAAACGGTAAGTGTTAATTATAAAAATATTTTTGGTTGTGAAGCAAATGTCGCTACTACCAAAAACATAGAGGTATTCCCATTACCAGCTCCAACCATAAGTGGCTCGGATTCATTGTGTGTAGGAACAATTGGAAGTAAATATACAACCATTGCTGGAATGTTAAATTATGTATGGACAGTAACCGGAGGAACCATTACTTCTACTCCATTAAATAACGATACCATTACAGTAACATGGGATACCGCAGGAACGCAAACGATAACGTTAACTGCCACGAATATTTTTGGCTGTGATTCAACAGTTACTTATACCGTTGAAGTTAAACCTTTACCAACACCTTCTATTATAGGATCTGAAATAGCATGTATCGGATCTGTTGGAAATATGTATTATACCCAGCCAGGCATGACAAACTATGTTTGGACTGTATCTGCCGGTGGTATTATAACTTCGTTGCCATTAGATAATGATACTATTTATGTTACCTGGAATACAGCAGGAACAGATACTGTTTTCGTAAATTATACAAACGAATTTGGATGTACCGCAGTAACACCATTTATACATATTGTTTCTGTTAGTCCGTTACCAATACCAAGTATTACAGGTCCTGCAAATACCTGCATAGGAGAATTAAATAATGTTTATACAACACAAACAGGAATGACGAATTATGTATGGACTGTATCTGCAGGAGGAACTATTACTTCGGGAGGTACTCCTACTTCTAATACTGTTACCATAACATGGAATACATTAGGAGCTCAAAGTGTCTCGGTAAATTATACGAATAGTTTTGGTTGTACCGGCGAAACGGCAACAGTATACAATATAATCGTTAATTCGTTACCTGTATCTTTTAATGTTACCGGAGGCGGGTCATTCTGTGCTGGTGGTGTTGGAGTTCCCGTAGGCTTAAGTGGTTCAGAAGCAGGAGCTTCATATCAATTACTTATTAATGGAATACCTTCAGGCTCAGCAGTAACAGGAACCGGAATGCCAATTAGTTTTGGAAATCAAACACAAGCAGGTATTTATACAGTGGAAGCAACATATACTTCTTCTCAGTGTTCTAATACAATGGCAGGTCTTGCAATGGTAGTTGTAAATTCGGTAACAGCTGTCATTACTCCTGTAGCTCCAAGTATTTGTGCAGGGGAAACATTAATATTAACAGCGAGTGGAGGTAATTCCTATTTCTGGAGTGGAAGTTTAGGAACAACCTCTTCTATTACGGTAAATCCGAATGTAACGACAAGCTATTCAGTTACGGTAACAAATACAATAACAGGCTGTTCCGATGCCGAATCAGTTACTGTTACGGTTAAACCGGTTAATGCCGATATTTTAATACCTAGTACTCCATTATGTTTAGGAGATACAGTTCAACTAACAGCTATAGGAGGAGGAACATATACATGGAATACGACTCCGGCTCAAACAACTGCTCAAATAAATGTAGTTCCGGTATCAACAACTACTTATTGCGTAACAGTAAATGCAACCAACGGATGTAGTGCTGTTGTATGTGAAGAAGTCGTAATTAACACGCTTCCTACTGTTACTTTAAATGCAGTTAATACCGAAAGTTGCTTCTCTTGTGATGGTAGTATTTCTGTTGTAAATACAGGCGTTCCTGTTAGCACTTATTCTTGGAGTAACGGATTTAATACAGCAACTATTTATAATTTATGTCCTGCTGTTTATACCCTTACTGTTACTTCTGAAATGGGTTGTAAAGCAGTAGTCAGCGCTCCCGTTTTAGCAGGTACTTCTGATGCAGAACTGGGAATTGTTAATACATTTTCTCCTAATGGGGATGGCGTAAATGACACATGGGTTATTACTAACCTCGATTTATATCTCGACAATGAGCTTGTTGTGTTAAATCGCTGGGGAAATGAAGTCTATTCTATGACAGGATATAAAAATAACTGGGATGGAAGTAATTTAAGAGAAGGAACTTATTTCTATTTCCTTACGGTAGAAATGTGTACAGAGAAAAAGACATTTAAAGGATATATTACTATAGTTCGATAATTTTTGAATCGTAAATAAAATCAGCAAATATGAAACGAATCAGTTATATAACGGTTTTAATTCTGATAGCGGCAAGTTGCTTTGCCCAGCAGAATCCTTTTTATAATCAATATATTTTCAATGAATTGGTTATAAATCCGGCATATGCGGGTACAAAACAAATAATCAATGCCAATGCTATATTGTCGAAACAATGGGCAGGTGTTGATGGTTCTCCCATGACGCAAACCGTAAGCGTTGAAGGACCTGCTTCCGAAAAAGTAGGACTTGGGTTACATTTAATCAACGACCATATTGGTGCTCAATCACATCAAGGGTTGTTTGGGATATATTCTTATAAAATAAATGTGAATGAAAAATATAAAGTGTCTTTTGGACTAGCCGCCGGAGCATCTTATTTCTCGTTAGACGGAACTAAATTAACAACTTCTAGCCCAGATGATCCTGCTGTTCCTAAAACATCTGAACATAAGTTATATCTTGATTCAAAAGCCGGTATTTTTTTATATAGCGAACGTTTATATGCTGGATTTTCTATCTCAGATTTGTTCTCGGATGTGTTCAACAGAGACCCTTTCTTTGTTAAACAAAGCAGGCATTATTATTTAACAACAGGGTATTTGTTCGATTTAAGTCCTACCTTGAAGTTTAAACCAAGTTTTCTTTTTAAACATGTTTATAAATCTCCATCGAATATCGATTTAAACGCTTATTTATTATATAACCAACGCTTTTGGTTTGGAGCAACATATCGTTTTGGATCGGTTATTTTTGGTAACAAAAGAATAGATAATACGCTAAAAAGTAGAGATGCTATCGTATTAATGTTAGATTATAATGTAACAGAAAAATTTCGCTTAGGGTATGCATATACAGTAACAACATCTGCTTTGAAAAATTTCTCTGGACATGAAATTTCGTTGAGTTATTTTATTCCTAGAATGGAACCGGTTAAAAAGATGAACAACATTAGATATTTTTAATTTAAAAATTCTTTTTTGATATGAAAACATATATCACTAATTTCAAATGTATTATTCTTTCTTTTTCCTTTATGGTATTAAGCATATCCCTTTATGCTCAATCTACCATTGAAAAAGCAAAACTAGCGATGGCTAATTATGAATATGCAAAGGCAATCTCTATATATACAGATTATTTTAATACAGTTAGCCCGGGTGTAAACGAGATGAGAGATTTATCCAATTGCTATGTAATGATTGGAGAGACAAAGAAAGCAGAAGAATGGATGGCTAAAATAGTTGCAAAAGAGGATTATGCTGCAGCCGATGTTTTTACTTATGCAAAAATTCTTAAATCAAATGGAAAATATGCAGAAGCGAGTACTCGATTTAATGAATACAGTAAATTAGAACCTTCAGAAGCAAGCAAAACAAAAAAATGGATCACTTCTTGTCAAAATGCAATTGCTTGGATGAGCGAAGATTCTATTTCTTTTAAAGTACAAAACGTAAGCGCTATAAATTCCGAAAATGCTGATTTTGGACTTATTTCGTTAGGAAAAGAATATATCTTTTCTTCCGATAGGACACATAAAGAAGGATTATTCGATAATGATATTTGCGAATGGACTGGTGCACCATACTTAAAAATATATTCTGTAAATGGAAACTTAAATGAAAAATCTCCCAAAATATCTTTAGTAGATTCATTGAATTTTAAATTTCATAACGGACAAGCTGCATACGATAGTATTCATCAAATTATTTATTTTACCAGAACAAAGAGAATAAGTGTAAAGCAAAGTCCAATCAATATGGACCCTACTCATTGGAGGAATACATCAGATTTGAGCGGTTATGAAAATAGATTAGAGATTTATACGGCAAAATATGCAAATGGAAAATGGTCCGATGTTAAACCTTTTCCTTTTAATAATCCTGCATATTCGGTAGGTCATCCTGCATTATCACCAGATTGTAAGGTGTTGTATTTTGTTTCAGATATGCCCGAAGGATTTGGAGATAATGATATTTATTATTGTGAAGCAAATAAAGATGGTACATGGAAGGCTCCTGTAAACGCAGGAAAAGTTGTTAACTCGGAATATAAAGAAGTATTCCCTTATATAGATAAAAAAGGAACCCTCTATTTCTCAAGCGATAATCCTATAGGAATGGGTGGGTTAGATGTTTATATTACAGCAGGAAGTAAAGGAAACTGGACAAAACCACGTAATATTGGATTCCCTGTTAATTCCTCCAAAGATGATTTCTCTGTATTTATTAAAGAAACAGATAAATGTGGTTACTTTTCTTCAAATAGAGATGGGGGGAAAGGGAGCGATGATATTTATAGTTTCTGGCCTTTACCTAACGTACAACGTATTATTGTAGTGAAAGCATATGAATTGTTAAGTGACAATTCTTTAAAGGAAATTCACGATATGAAAGTGGTTATTAAAAATGAAATGAGTAACAAAACGTATTTAAAAACCCTAAAAGAAAATGAAAAAGGGGAATATACAGATATCGCTGAATTAACCACACCGTATGAAATTACCATGATAAAAAAAGGGTATAATGTACAAACGAAAACCATAAAAGTAAAAAAGACCGATGGGGATACTGTTTTTGTAGATATTGTAACTAAACGAGCAGAAATTTTATCGGTTGTAGGAAAAGTGAAAGAAAAAGGTGCCGCTGTTTCTCCTCCTATAAAAGAGGCTAAATTAGTTGTTGAAAACCCTGAAGAAGATTATATTGATTCACTATATTCCGATAAAAACGGAAACTTTAAATTAAAAATTGATATTGGGAAACCATATTCTTGCACAACTACCAAGGAAGGATATTATACCATCTCTAAAACATTAACTTCTTCTTTGGTAAGTAATAATGATTCTGTAAAGTTGGAAACAACTACGTATATGATGAAAGATGGTTTTATTAGCGAAAGTAAATCAAGTCAAACGTTTAGT
This sequence comes from Bacteroidales bacterium, assembly GCA_035421345.1. Taxonomy (GTDB): domain Bacteria; phylum Bacteroidota; class Bacteroidia; order Bacteroidales; family CG2-30-32-10; genus DAOLWT01. Next base: position 5,126 of record DAOLWT010000021.1, on the reverse strand, counting down.
AGAAACGATACGATTGAGTGTGAAATGATAATGGATAAAATCCAGTTAAATGAAACATTTGTAATTAATAATATTTATTACGATTACAAAAAATGGGATATTAGGCCGGATGCAGCGATAGAACTAAATAAAGTAGTTGAAATGTTAAAAAAGAATCCTTCGGTGCGTATAGAACTTAGTTCACATACCGATTCGAGAGGATCCGATGGTTATAATATTAATTTATCTCAAAAACGAGCAAACGCTGCTGTATCTTATATTATTTCCAAGGGAATTAAAGCCAACAGAATTATTGCGAAAGGATATGGCGAAAGAAAGCTGATGAATAAATGTATTAGTAATGTTCAATGTAGCGAAGAAGAACATCAGTTAAACAGAAGAACAGAAATTAAAATTATTGGAAAATAAAAGATGTCTTTTTTTAAAAAGGCTATAGTCAAACGATTATGGCCTTTTTTTATAAATTTTAGGATAGCTGTAACTTTTTAAAATGTTAAAACGTCATATAATATAGTTTTTTAAAAAAATAATTTTGGTGTTTTAATAAAGAGGGTGAAATATCCCTCTTTTATTAATTTTTTTTAAAAAAAATTAGCAAGAGTATAATTATTTATATAATATTGAATTCAAGAAATCACTTTAAAAATTAATTATATGAAACAATTCTTCAAATTTATGTTTGCATCTATGACAGGTTCATTTATTCTCATTGTCATTCTTTTCTTTATTTTAATGGGAATGGTGCTGTCTGTTGCTTCTTTATCGAAAAAGGAAGTGGTTGTCGTTCCTGAAAATTCTATTCTTCAATTGAAGCTAAACGAGGAAATTGCGGATCGTTCTTCCAGTAATCCATTTAATAATTTTGATTTTTCGAGTTTTAAAACTTCAAAATCACCGGGATTAAATGAAATATTACAGAATATTAAAAAGGCAAAAACAGATGATAATATTAAAGGAATATTTCTCGATTTAGGAACTATCCCATCGGGAATAGCGACCATAGAAGAAATAAGAAATGCATTGCTTGATTTTAAATCTTCCAAAAAATTTATTATAAGTTACAGCGAAGAATATACCCAAAAAGCGTATTATATAGCTTCCGTATCGGATAAAGTATATTTATATCCCGAAGGAGCACTCGATTTTAAAGGATTAAATGGGGAAGTTATGTTTTTTAAAGGTCTTTTAGATAAATTAGATGTAGATGTCCAAATTTTGCGACATGGTAAATTTAAAAGTGCTGTTGAGCCTTTTGTTCTCGATAAAATGAGTGAACCAAATAAAGAACAAACATTGAAATATATATCCGGTATTTGGAATCAGATGCTGGAAGGTATTTCTGAAAGCAGAAAAATGAGTATTGCTCAATTAAATGGTATTGCCGATAGTTTTAAAATACAAAAAGCGCAAGATGCCGTTACGTATAAACTAGTCGATAAACTTTTGTATAAAGATGAGCTATTGGCTGAACTCCGCAATCTGTTGGGTATTGGTAAAAAAGAGAAGATTAATAGTATAAGTCTTCAAAAATATACGAGTGTTCCCGATAAAACCAAAAAGATTCATAAAACAAAAGATAAAATTGCGGTTATTTATGCATTAGGTGAAATAGTGAGTGGGAAAGGCGATGATGAAACAATAGGAAGTGATCGTATTTCAGAAGCTATCCGTAAAGCAAGATTAGATTCAGCGGTTAAAGCAATCGTATTACGGGTAAATTCGCCGGGGGGAAGTGCGTTGGCATCGGATGTTATTTGGAGAGAAGTAGACTTGTCTAAAAAAACAAAACCCGTTGTAGTATCCATGGGCGATGTAGCTGCTTCGGGAGGTTATTATATTGCTTGTGCGGCCACTCGAATTGTAGCTGACCCTACTACATTAACCGGATCTATCGGTGTTTTTGGATTAATCCCCAATTTAAAAGGATTATTTAATAACAAACTCGGTGTTTCTTTCGATAATGTAAAAACTAACAATTATGCCGATATAGGCTCTACCTATAGACCATTAACAAAATCGGAAGAAAATATTTACCAAACAAGCGTTGAAAATATTTACGAAACATTTATTACGCATGTTGCTGAAGGTCGCGGCATGACCAAAGAAAAGGTAGATTCCATCGGACAAGGACGCGTTTGGAATGGAGTAGATGCGTTAGAAATAGGACTAATTGATGAATTTGGAGGATTAGAAAAATCGATTGAAATAGCGGCAAAACTAGCTAAAATTGAAGAATACAAAATACAATCGTTGCCGGCACAAAAAGACCCATTTACGCAGATTATGGAAGAACTCTCTGGAGAATCAACCGACCAAACAATTTTGAAAAATAAGCTTGGTGAATTGTATGAATTTTATAATTATATACAATATGTTAAAAACACCAAAGGTGTTCAAGCTCGAATACCGTATACAATAAAGATTTATTAATAGGAGAAATAAAAAAGGGAGCTGTTTAAAGCTCCCTTTTTTTATGCGCTAAATGCTTCAATATCGGGTTTTACTTTTTTTACTAGTCCTTGTAAAACGGTTCCTGGTCCTACTTCAATAAATGTAGTAGCTCCATCGGCTATCATGTTTTGCATAATCTGTGTCCATCTTACAGGCGATGTTAACTGTGCATTTAAGTTCTCCTTAATTATTTCTGGATTAGTTACTTTTTGTGCATTAACATTTTGATATATCGGACATATTGGAGTGTTAAATTTGGTAGCTTGAATGGCCGCTGCAAGTTCTATTCTTGCCGATTCCATTAAGGGAGAGTGAAATGCGCCGCCCACTTTTAATGGTAATGCTCTTTTAGCTCCGGCCGCTTTTAATTTTTCGCAAGCTATTTCAACTCCTTTTAAAGAACCTGAAATAACAAGTTGTCCGGGACTATTATAATTTGCAGGTACTACAATTTCTTCCGTTATCGACTTACATATTTCTTCTGCAATACTATCGTTGAGGCCAAGAATAGCAGCCATGGTAGAAGGATTTAACTCACATGCTTTTTGCATAGCCATGGCACGTTTGGAAACAAGAATAAGTCCATCTTCAAACGATAAGGTTTGGTTCGCAACCAATGCCGAAAATTCTCCCAACGAGTGACCTGCAACCATTTCGGGTTTAAATTGATCGCCTAATGTTTTAGATAAAATAACAGAGTGTAAAAAGATAGCAGGCTGAGTAACTTTAGTTTGACGAAGGTCTTCATCGGTACCGTTAAACATAAGGTCGGTAATACGGAAACCTAAAATTTCGTTGGCTTTTTCAAATAGTTCTTTTGCCAGTGGAAATTTCTCATAAAGATCTTTTCCCATTCCAACAAACTGAGCTCCCTGTCCGGGAAATACGTATGCTTTCATGTGTTTGTGTTTAATGAAAAATTAATTTATTGTAAGGATTTTTAAATGGTTTATTTTTTATTTCCTAAGAAACGCAATAGGAACAAAAATAAGTTAATGAAATCAAGGTATAAAGTAAGAGCACCCATAATAACCAGTTTTCTAGCTGGTTCGGTACCGAATTCAACACCAGCACCAATCCGTTTTAGTTTTTGTACATCCCATGCTGTAAGCCCTGTAAATACAAGAACCCCAATAATGCTGATAATATAATCCATGGTTTCGCTTTTCAAAAACATGTTTACTAAGCTGGCAATAATAATACCGATAAGTCCCATAAACATAATAGCTCCAAACTTAGAAAGATCTAACTTTGTAGTGTATCCTGCAAAAGCCATTACTCCAAAGGTAGCGGCAGAAACACCAAAGGTAAGAGCGATAGATGAACCGGTGTAAATTAAAAAGATAAAACTTAAGCTCATTCCCATAATTAACGAATAAGCAACAAATAATAATGTTAACACATTCGCTGAAAATTTATTAAACCCGAGCGACATGGCAAGCACAAAGCCAAGTGGGGCCAACATAACGACCCACCCTAAGGTAGACATGCCTGTTTCCGTTATTAGCGACGAAATAAACGCTTCGTTTGTGCTGAAATAATAGGCAAAAAAGGCAGTAATTGCTAATGCTGCCGCCATCCACGAAAAAACATTGGTTATAAATGTTCTGGGAACAGCCATTGCTCCTGTATTTGGATTAACATAGGCTTGTTGATTATTTAAATTGTTGTTTTGATTGAAGTTGAACATAGTTTTTATAATTTTAAATTAATGAAACAAAAGTAATATTTTTTTTTATTTTGAAATAAGCTATAAAAGCTTAGAACTTAAAAGACTTATAAATTCTTGTCGTGTTTTTTCTACACAAAAAGCACCTGTAAAATCAGAGGTGGTAGCTACCGAATTTTGTTTTTGTATTCCTCGCATCCGCATGCATAAATGTTCTGCTTCAATAACAACCGCTACACCTAAAGGTTTAAGAGTGTCGTTTATACAATCTTTAATCTGACAAGTTAATCTTTCTTGTACTTGTAAACGACGAGCAAAAGCATCTACCACGCGAGGTATTTTACTAAGTCCTACAATATATCCATTTGGAATATAAGCTACATGTGCTTTTCCTATAAATGGAAGCATATGATGTTCGCATAAAGAATATATTTCTATATTTTTAACAATCACCATTTGTTTGTAATCTTCTTTAAACATGGCAGAACGTATAATTTCCTGCGGATTTAGATCATAGCCATGTGTTAGAAATTGCATTGATTTAGCTACTCTAGCAGGAGATTTTAATAAACCTTCGCGTTCCGGGTCTTCTCCAATTAGTTTAAAAATCTCATAATAATGTTCAGATATTTTTTTTATTAATTCAGGATTATATGCATCAATCTTGGAATATCCATCCATCTCGTTTTGCTGCAACATATCTTTATTTAAATCTATCATAATGTATAAATATGGTGCAAAAATAGTACAAATTCAATAAATGCTGACAGATTGTCTATTTTTTTAAGTTTTTTTAAGAGAAATAGAATAAATTTTATTCAATAATAATATTATAAAAGCGAGGTAAATCATAGATTGACTTTATACTAATATGTTTAATCATATAAATAATGTTACCTCAATAACGAAAGTCGGCATACATAAATTTAAAATATTGAATAATACCGATTGTATATATGTAATAGTCCAATAAATTGTACTATAACATATATGTCATCGGCATTAC
>DAOLWT010000020.1:0-15336 GCA_035421345.1 Bacteroidales bacterium | reverse complement strand
AACATTTCCAATTACTATATCGTTCAATTTTCCTTTAATAAGTTGTTTTTTTAGATTGCTTAAACGGTCAACAAAAACAACGCCATCGGTATGATCGTACTCATGTTGAATTACTCTGGCAGCAAGTCCTTCGTGCCATTCATCATGAAAATTAAAATCTTTATCGTAATACTGTATGTGTATTTTTGGTTTACGGTACACATCTTCTCTTAACGAGGGAAAGCTTAAACAACCTTCGTTAAAAAGCCACTCCTCTCCTTCTTCTTCAATAATTTGAGCATTTATAAAAACTTGATTAATACCCGATACCTCCGTTTTTTCATCGTTATCGTAACCTTTCGTGTCTACCACAAAAAGCCTTATGGAAAGTCCTACCTGTGGTGCAGCCAAGCCAACGCCGGGAGCTGCATACATGGTTTCGTACATATTCTCAATAAGTTCTTTTAAATTAGGATAGCTTTTTCCTATTTCCTGTGTTTTTTTCTTTAAAATAGGATCTCCATATGACAAAATTGGTAATATCATTTTATTCTCTCTTTGTGTTATTACTTTGAATACTTTCTAAATACGATTGTAAAATAATGGTAGCACTAATGCTATTTAATAATAATTTATTTTTACGGTCTTGTTTTTTTAATCCAGCATCTATCATTGTTTGAAAAGCCATTTTAGAAGTAAAACGCTCATCGTATCTTTTAATAGGAATTAAAGGAAACAATTTTTGAAGTTGTTTTAAAAAAGGGATAATAAATTTCTCCGACTGTGATTGTGTGTCATCTAACTGTTTAGGCTCTCCAACAACGATACATTCTACATTTTCTTTGGCAATATAATCCGTTAAAAAACTCAATATATCTTTTGAATGAATAGTAGTTAAGGCATTGGCTGTTATCTGCAGTTCGTCTGTAACAGCAATTCCCACTAATTTCTGACCATAATCGATAGCAATAATTCGTCCCATTTTATTTTACAAAATTACAAAAAACTAATATATTTATAATAATTGATGGATATATAAAATGATTTATTGTTTAACTTTGCGAAAACGAAATTTAAAAAAATGAATCAAATTAATACAATAGAAAGTGCTTGGACAAACCGAGACTTATTGAATAATGAAGAAATCCAATCTTCTATTCGTTATGTTATAGAACAACTCGATTCGGGTAAATTACGAGTTGCTGAAAAAATAAATAATATATGGATTGTAAATGAATGGGTAAAAAAAGCCGTTATTTTATATTTTATTATTCAACAAATGGAAACCATTGAAGTGGGACCATTTGAGTTTCATGATAAAATTCCATTAAAACGTAATTATAAAGCACTTGGCATACGGGTTGTTCCGCATGCAATAGCACGTTATGGATCATTTATAGATAAAGGGGTAATCATGATGCCTTCGTATGTAAATATTGGTGCGTATATTGAAACAGGCACTATGGTTGATACCTGGGCAACAGTGGGTTCGTGTGCGCAAATCGGAAAAAATGTGCATTTAAGCGGTGGTGTTGGAATTGGCGGTGTTTTAGAACCGGTACAAGCAGCTCCAGTTATTATTGAAGATGGCTGTTTTATAGGTTCTCGCTGTATTGTAGTGGAAGGTGTTAGAATTGAAACAGAAGCAGTTCTGGGGGCGAATGTGGTTATTACACAATCAACCAAAATAATTGATGTTACTCAAGAAAATCCAATCGAGTACAAAGGAATTGTCCCTGCTCGTTCTGTTGTAATCCCCGGATCGTATACCAAAAAATTTAATGCCGGAGAATATAATGTTAACTGTGCGCTAATTATCGGACAACGAAAAAAATCTACGGATACGAAAACATCTTTAAATGATGCGTTAAGAGAATTTAAGGTCTCTGTTTGATAAAAATACAAACAAAAAAAATAAAAAAAAGTTTTTGTTTGATTTATGTGTAAAATTATTGTATTATTGTATTCATCGTATTTTTAATAGATTCATTTCGGTATTTGTTAACGTAAATAATTCAAAAAATAAATTGGTCGAATCGTATACAATAAAAATTTTAAATAATCAAGAGCGAAAAGATTTTTTTATTTACTTTTTTATTTAAATATTTGTTAACTTTTTGTTAATATTGCTAAACACTTGATTTTGCAATATATTTAGCAAAAATAAATATATTGATTTTTAGAATAGATTAAATTCATTTTATATATAAGTTTATAATTTTAAAACAATTTTGAATGGAAAAAAATTACAATAAAATTTGGGAAAATTGTTTGAAGATTATAAAGGATAACATCGGGGATCAAGCATTCAAAACATGGTTTGAACCTATAAAGCCAGTAAAATTAGAAGGGAATATTTTAACGATTCAAGTACCAAGTCAGTTTTTCTACGAATGGCTTGAGGAAAATTATATCACCCTTTTAAAAACTACTATTAAAAAGGAATTAGGCAATAATGGTCGTTTAGAGTATAGTATTATTATGGAGAATTCTTTCGATAATACGCACCCATACACCATTAAAGTACCTACTTCAAACAAGAAAGCGCTTAAAAATCCATCTCTATCTGTTCCTTTAGATATTAACAAAGGATCTAATAGTGCTATTCCTAATCCTTTTATAATACCAGGCTTACAGAAAATTAATGTCCAGTCGCAACTGGTCGATAGTTATTCCTTTGATAATTTTATTGAAGGCGATTGTAATCGTCTTGCTCGTTCTGCTGGATTTGCAGTAGCTAATAATCCAGGCAAAACTGCGTTTAATCCACTCCTTTTATATAGTACTGTAGGACTTGGAAAAACACATCTTTCTCATGCTATCGGAATACAAATAAAAAATACCTTTCCTGATAAAACAGTTCTTTATATTTCCTCGGAACAATTCACGCAGCAATATATCGACTCTGTAAAAAATAATAGCCAGAACGATTTTATTCATTTCTATCAAATGATGGATGTTCTAATTATTGACGATATTCAATTTTTAGCTGGAAAAGAAAAAACACAAGATGTATTTTTTCATGTGTTTAATCATCTACATCAAACCGGAAAACAAATAGTATTAACATCCGATAAAGCTCCTGTAGAAATGCAAGGAATTGAACCACGGTTGTTATCTCGTTTTAAATGGGGATTGTCGGCCGATTTACAAGCTCCTGATTTGGAAACTAGAATTGCTATACTTGAAAAGAAATTATATAACGACGGTGTTGAAATGCCGAAAGATGTAGTTGAATATTTAGCCTATAGTATAACAACAAATATCCGTGAATTGGAAGGTGCGCTCATATCTATATTAGCTCAATCATCGCTTAATAGAAAAGCTATTACCCTTGAGCTTGCCAAACAAATGATTGATAAGTTTGTTAAAAATACAACACGAGAAATATCAATCGATTATATTCAGAAAATTGTATGTGACTATTTTAATATAGGTGTTGATTTAATTAATTCAAAAACAAGAAAACGCGAAATAGTGCAAGCACGTCAGTTGGCAATGTATTTTTCGAAAAAAATGACAAAATCTTCATTGGCTTCAATTGGTTTGCATTGTGGGAATAAAGATCATGCAACAGTTTTACATGCTTGTAGAACGGTAAATAATTTGGTTGATACCGACAAACAATTTAAAGCATATGTTGATGAAATTGAAAAAAAGATAAAACTTCAATAATAATGAAACCGGTGTAACAACCGGTTTTTTTATATAATTTGCTATGAAAAAATTAGGTACTTTATTATTAATTCCGACAGTCATTTCCGAAAATACAACGGCCTTAGTTTTGCCGGAAATGGTGATACAAACTATTTATACGCTTGATGAATTTATTGTTGAAGATGAAAAATCAGCTCGTCGGTTTTTGAAAAGTATACAATACCCTAAATCATTAAACGACCTTACGCTTCATGTTTTAAATAAACATACGAATCAAAATGACATTCCATTATTTATTAAGTCTCTAGAAAATGGAAAAGATATTGGATTGTTATCAGAAGCAGGTTGCCCATGTATAGCCGATCCCGGATCGGTCGTGGTAAATTTAGCGCATCAAAAAAATATTCCAGTTAAACCGCTGGTAGGTCCTTCGTCTATTTTACTCGCTTTAATTGCTTCCGGATTTAATGGACAACATTTTTTATTTCATGGGTATCTTCCTATTGAAAAAAGTTTTAGAATAAAAAAAATTAAGGAATTAGAGTTCAATAGCAAACGAGAAAGTCAAACACAGATATTTATGGAAACACCATTCCGGAATATGCAACTTTTAAATGACCTTTTAAATACGTGCAATTCGGAAACCAAGCTATGTATTGCTGTCGATATTACTGGGATTAATGAATCTATTCAAACAAAATCGATGAGCGCATGGAAAAAATCATTACCTGAACTTCATAAAAGGACCGCCATATTTTTGTTAAGCACATAAAAAAAGGTCGTCTTTTTTTTAAGACGACCTTTTTATGTTAAATAAAATAGCTTATTCTACGTTTAATAATTCAACATCGAATACTAATGTTGATTTTCCGGGAATTGGACCATATTCATTTTCTCCATAGGCTAAATGGTAAGGAATAACAAAACGAAATTTATCTCCCATTTTCATTAAAGCAACTCCTTCATCCCACCCTTTAATAACTTGTCCGCCACCTAAAACAAACGAAAAAGCTTCGCCGCGTTCAACAGAAGAATCAAATAAGCTACCATCGGTAAAGTAACCTGTATAATGAACGCTTACTTTTTTCCCTTCGGCTGCTGCTGTTCCGGTTCCTTTGTTAACAATAATATATTTTAATCCGGAACTTGTAACCAATGTATCTTTTCCTTCTACATTATAAGGAATTGGTTTTTCAATTTTATCGGCGCTTAAAATTTCCACATCAAATATTAAATTCGATTTTGCAGGAATAGAACCTCTCTCTGTTTCTCCGTATGCAAGTGTATAAGGAATTAATAAACGGGCTTTATCTCCAACACACAATTTAGTAATACCTTCATCCCATCCTTTAATTACTTTCCCCTCTCCTATTGGTATTTTAATAGGTTCTCCTCTTTCTATACTAGAATCAAATATTTTTCCGTTTTCGAAAAACCCAGTATAATGAATTCGTACCATCATTCCGGTATCTACTTTTATCCCTCTTCCTTTGCTAACTACTATATATTTTAGTCCACTTGGAAGCGAAGTTGTATCTAATCCCTCTGTTACAAAAGGCTTAGGAGGTATAACAATTTCAACTAATTCTAAATCTACTACTAATGTAGAGTTAGGTGGAATAGCATTAATAGATTGATCTCCAAATCCTAAAGCTGCAGGAATAGTAACATTTGCTTTATCACCTTGGTGCATATATATTAGGGCTTCATCGAGGCCTTTAATTTTGGTGCTTCCAATTTCTATGGTAATAGGGTTACCTTCTAAATACGAGTTTGCCCACACACTGCTATCGGATGTTATTTTACCGATAAGATGAATTTTTACTTTATCGCCTATAACAGGTTTTACATTTTGTTGATTTACATTCGAAAAAATCATTTTCAAACCCGAGGTCGTTGTATAAGCCTCATTTATTTTGATTTTTTCAGGTATTTGACCTTGCGCAATAATATTACTTGTCATACATGTTAGGATTATAAAAAGAATTTTTTTCATAAATATAAATTTTAATTTTTACTGAACATCTATCAGTTCTAAATCAAAGAGTAAGGGAGTATAAGGTAATATAGAATTCCCTGCTCCATTGGCACCATAAGCTAATTCCGATGGAATTAATAAAGTAGCTTTACCTCCTTTATTCATTTTTAAAATTCCTTCTTCCCATCCGGGTATTAATTGCTGTGCACCTACGGTAAATTCAATTGGTTCTTTTCCTTCCGATGTATCAAAAACGGTACCATCTAATAATTTACCTGTATAATTTACTTTTACTTTCTTTCCTGCAGCAGCTTTTGCACCTGTGCCTTTTATTGTTTCAATGTAATACAAGCCGGTTTTGCTTGGTTTAGCGGATATGTTTTTTTCTTTTACATATGCTAAAATTTCAGTTGGTTCTTTCGTTTTGCGTTCTTCCATCATTACTTTTAATTTTTCTATTTTCTCTTTTTGTTCAATTTCGTAGTCGGCTTTCGTTTGAAATGAAACTAATTTCACATCAAAAATTAATTTAGCTCCCTTTTTAAATAATTCAGGTACTTCCTGAAGCCCTACGTTTTTAGTAAAGAATGAATCGGCATTAATAATAAAAGAAGCACTATCACCTTCTCCCATTAAAGCTAATCCTTCGTTAATATCTCCAATATAAAGCGAACTATCTAGTTTTATTTTGGTTTCTACATTATTATCTTCGCTATTGTAAATAAGCGAATCTTTATCTTCTAATTTAAGTTTATACAACATTTTAACTGTAAGGATGTCGCCTATAGAAGGTTTTTTAGCATCTTTATTCGTTGTGTAGAATTTGTATTTAAGTCCGCTATCCGTTTTTTTGTACCCGGCATTATCCGAACAAGAAATAATTGTCGTAATTAAAACGACTAACATAAAAGCATTAAAATAATTTTTTTTCATCATTGACATTTTTTTTATTTAATTTTTATTAATTCTATATCATATATAAGCGTTGCTCTTTTAGGTATTTTTTTTTCGTCGCCTAACAAACCGTATGCTAAGTGAGAAGGCACAATTAATTTTGCTTTTTCTCCTTCATGTAGAAGTAATACGGCTTCTTCTAATCCGCTAATTTCTGTATTTTTTCCGATTAATATTTCTAATGGTCCATCCTCTTTAGACGAATAACAAAGATCTCCGGTAATTAATTTAACAACATAATTTATAATTGCAATTTCCCCTTTTTTGGGTTTATTCCCCTTTGTTTTTTTATAGATCATGTATTTTAAACCGGTTCCGGTTTCTTCCATTTTCCAACCATATCTATTAATTATATCATTTATTTGTTCTTCTTCTGTTTTTACCAATTTTTTATTCGCATACTGTAAGGTGTTTTTTATATTAATAGTATCCGTAAAAGAATAATGCGAATTTTTTTTCTTCTCATTACAATTAGAAAAAATAAACATAAAAACAGGCAGTAATATTAAAAAAGTTAAAAATTTCATTTCTTGTTCTCCGATAAAAATAAAGACAAGTTATTTTCAAAAAAAGATAATGTCTCTTTCATATTCACATAACTACTTCCACCAGATGCATTTTTATGTCCGCCTCCCGAATAATATTTTTTTGCAATTTCATTAACAGCTATATTTCCAACCGAACGTAAAGAAATTTTTATGTTTTCTTCTTTTTCTACAAATAATGCAGCCATTTTAACATTCTCTATACTCAATGCGAAATTAACAATTCCTTCGGTATCTCCTAATTGGTGATTATATTTAAGCAAATCTTTTTTAGATAGGCTAATATATGCTGTGTTATATTTTGGAATAACTTTTAATTTCTCACTTAAGCAATATCCAAGCAACCTCATTCTGCTTTCGGAGTATGTATCATATATTAGTTGGTGAATTTTAGCTCCATCGATTCCTAATTTCATTAATTCGGAAATAATTATATATGTTTTTGGATGATTGCAAGAATAGCTAAAAGAGCCGGTATCGGTAATAATACCCACGTAAATACTTTCAGCAATTTGTTTATCTAATAATTTTTTATACCCACATGCAAGAATAAAATCGTAAATTATTTCGGCTGTAGATGATGTATTTGTAATAGATATTGTATAATCGGTAAAAAGTGCCGGTTTTAAATGATGGTCTATTAAAATTTTTGTTGCTTTTGATTGTAGAAAAAATGGTTCTACTTTTTCCATTCGCTTACTCGAATTAAAGTCGAGACAAAAAATGAGTTCAGCGTCGTTTATTTTTTTTATTACTTTTTCGGGTGTTTTATTATAAATACATATTTTTTTAGAAAAAGGCATCCATGCCAGAAAAGAAGGATATGCGTCGGGAGTAATTAACGTGATATCGTGATTAAGCTTTTTAAAAATACCATAAAGAGCTAGAATAGAACCTAAAGCATCTCCATCGGGATTGGCATGTGTTATAATAACAATCTTTTTAGGGCTTTTTAAAAGCGTTTTTATTTTTTGAATTATTTTCTTTTCCAAGGTTTAATAAATAAGATGCAAATTTATTAATTTAAAGTAATACATCTTTAAATAATTATTATTTTAGCATATAAAAACATAATTTATTATGCCTGGTAACAAAACATTTACTATTATTAAACCATATGCGGTAAAACATGGATATATAGGTCCTATTTTAGCCAAAATAAATGAAGCTGGTTTTCGTATTTCAGCCATGAAATTTATTCATTTAAGAGTGGAAGAAGCCAAAGAATTTTATGCTGTTCATAAAGGAAAGCCTTTTTTTGAAGCCTTGGTATCTTTTATGTCTTCGGGACCTGTAGTCGTAGCTATACTAGAAAAAGAAAATGCTATTGCAGATTATCGTAAATTAATTGGTTCAACCAATCCAAGCGAAGCAGCGGAAGGAACCATTCGTAGATTATTTGGTACCAATCTTCAGGCGAATGCCGTTCATGGTTCCGATTCCGACGAAAATGCAGAAAAAGAAAGCGACTTCTTTTTCTCTAAGAAAGAGCGATTTTAATTATTCGGGGTGGTATTCCTTATATGATTTGTCGTCGTAAAATATGATGATACGTTCAATTTTTTTCCGACTTCTACTACTGCCATAGTAAGTAGCATCTTCACTATGAACAGCATTTAATATTGCTTTCTTTTGAAAATGTTTGACTTGTTTTACTTCTTCTTCGTGTTTATAATATTCTTCTTCCTTATTTTCTTTTGTAATATTCGTACTTTCTGAGTTGTGTTCAACAACAGGTTCATTTATAATTCGGTCCATTATATTTTCTTCTTTGTATTCTATTTCGCTCGAAAATAAATTAGGACTATTATACATTGTTCCGCTTCCTGTTAAAATCCATGATGAGTTAATGTCTGGAAATCGTTTTAATATTTTCTGAATAAAATCAAGACTTGGATTATTTCTTCCAGATAAAATATGAGAGATACTGGATCGTTGTACTCCAATTTCGTCTGCAAATTTGGATGCCGAAATGTTTTTTGTTTTTAAGATTAATTCTATACGTTTGTTCATAAGGTTAAATTTTAGATTACAAATGTATAAAATTATTAGATTACAAATACAAATTTAAGAAAATTAATTTTGTAAATAATTGTATTATGTAAATAATGGATGTATTTGATTAAAGTAAAGCTTTAGTTATATACATTTAATTATCATTTAAACAATATTATGCAAATGATGAATGTTATTATATATGTAATATACTAAAAAATGAATAATTAGTTAAATAAATACTTTATATAATAATTATATATAACAGAATATAAACATAATAGAATATATTTATGTTTAATAATGTTCATTATGTGTATTGTTTTGTAAAGTTGTTTAATGTAAACATGTATTTTTTAATCAAATACACAGATGTAATCAATAAGCGGTGTGTACATTTGTTAAATTTAATATATTTCAAATGGAATTTTACAAAATATAAATTGAGTTTTGTAAAGTTATATTTTAGATTTTGGCTTTTTTATTTGTTCTTTGATAGAAATTGGAATGCGTATTTATTTTTTTTATAATAGATATCTCCCCTATTTTTTTTAAAAAAATAATACAATTACTTCCCATAATCTGAATTATACATAAAGTTTTTTATATTTTATGTAAGTTTTTGGAAATTAGCGAAATATGTTTTTTGTAGAAATCTGTATTCGAATAAAACAGATATATAAGTCTGATAAATAGTGTTTTATAGCTATTTTAATTTAAAAAGAATCTTTTTTGCTTTTTCTTGTCCATTTTCTTATGAAATAGCCTGAAATTTTAGTTTAATATTTTTTTCTGGCTCGATAATATTCAATTATTAGCAATTAAAAAGGATTTTTTTTTGAAAATAAATAGTGAAAAGCTCTTTTAATCAGTTTTTACTGATTGTTCAGTATACTATATTGTATGCATTTTAAAAATTTAAAAAATTGATGATTGCGTTTTTGTTGTAAATAGTTCAAGAAATTTCATCCCTCTGAGAGAATTTCCTTTTTTATTTAATTTTGGACTCCATACAGCAATGCAATATTTATTTGGATGAATTGCAACAATTCCACCCCCAACTCCACTCTTTCCAGGAAGTCCAACCTTAAATGCAAATTCTCCGGATTCATCATAAACCCCACATGTTAACATTATTGCATTAATTCTTTTTGCCTGACTAATATTTAGAATCTGTTTTTTTTCATTAGTCCTGAAATCATTATTGGTTAAAAAGAGAAATGTGTTTGATATTTCCTGACAGTTCATTTCTAAAGAGCAAATGCAATAATAAAAATCAAGCACAACTTCTGGATTATTTTCAATATTGCCAAAAGATTTAATAAAACTACATAAAGCAACATTACGATATCCCACCGATTTTTCGGAATCTGCAATTTTGTAAGAATAATTTAATTGATTATTATCAGATAAACTTCTACAGAATTCTAAAAAATCTTCTTTAGGATTCTTTAAATGACTTATAAGAATATCACAAATTACAATAGCTCCTGAATTAACAAATGGATTTCTAGGGATTCCATTATCTAATTCTAGTTGACTTAAAGAATTAAACGCAGTACCTGATGGCTCAACTCCTAGCCTATTCCATAATTTTTCACCTTGTATTTTAAATGCTAAAGTGAGTGAAAGCACTTTTGCAATGCTTTGAATTGAGAATTTCTCAAGATAATTTCCAATGCCATAGTTAACGTTATCAACCGTTGATAAATGGATTCCAAAGTTGTCAGGGTTTACGTTCGCTAATTCAGGGATATACGAAGCTACATGGCCATTGTTTTCGCTATTTTTTACAATGTGATAAACATCATCAATAATTTCTTTATAATTCATTATATAATTCTTTTAAAATTCAATTGATACTGTATCCTTAGTGACCTAATCAAGATGTGTTTCATAAATATTAAATGGGGTATCACCTTGAAATTTTATCCGAGAACCTACAGAAATAAATACATTTAAGTTATAAAACCTTACCGGCTTATAAGAATTTGCATTGTGCCTAAAGATTAGATTCCTAGTCATTTCCAATAATATAGCCATTTATTTTTGCGAAAACCACACCATTTCATCTTTAAAGCAAACTTCTACGATATTTTTTCGTCTGTTAATATCAACCTATATTCAGTTACTTATAATTCAAATTCAAAATTAGATATTTTTTTATTTCTGTAAAAAATTTAAGGTTTCTTTTTGCTTCTTAGGAACAAGGAATTTGGTGGTGGATGATATTGCACTTTTCTCCAAAACTAACTATCAGCGATTAATAAAATTCAATATTTTATTTAAAACATTTTTTAAGGTTTATTTCATTAAAAAAATGGCCATGTTTTATTTTTATTCAATTTGTTTAAAATAAATAGCGAGAGGCTTTCCCCGTTAGCTAATTACTGGTGGGGCAGGCACACTCTTTGCCAAGTTTTGGCTTGTGTGTCGGCTTGTGCAACTTGGCAATGTGTGTGACTGCTGTGTGGGTTCATTAGTTCTGATTCTTCTTAAAGTTTTCTGCTTGTTCAAATATCTCAACATATACTTCGTCTCTCTCAACTGGTGGGTAACCATACTCGTCAAGTAAGAGAATAAGTCCAACTTTTAAAGCTGATTTAATATCGTCTCGTTTGTTCCAGTCGGGGAATTTGGCTTGACCGTCAACAAGTTCTTTCACGGCTTTTGCTAATGCTATCATTTTGTCTTCAGGATATTTGAAGTCATACTTTACACAAAGTTCTTTCAGGATGTCGTAAAATGCTTTTTCTTGAAAGTCAATACCTAATTCATCACCTGCCGAAAATTCTTTGTGAACTTCCCAAATCAAGTCTGTCAAAGCGTTTGCCATTTCTTCATATACTTCACTTCTCAAAATGTCGTTGGCATCTCGGTTGTTATAGCGTTCTACCAAGGCTTGCATTTTCTTTGAAAAGTCAATGCCTTTCACCTTGTTTACTTTCCTTATTTCTCCAATTACCTTAGCCAATAGCTGTTGAAGCAATTTGATTTTCGTATTTGGCAATTTGATTTTCTCAATCTTAGCCAAATAGTCTTCATCAAAAATGTCTTGTTCGGTTTCTGCTTCATCACCGAGTTTGAAAATTTCTTCTACGCCTTCACTTTGCAATGCTTCTTTTATCATTTCCCGAACCTTAGCGTTCATTTGTGCTGTGTCGGGTGCATTGCCTTTGGTGAGTTTGAAAACAATGGAACGAACTGCTAAATAAAAATGGGTGTAATCTCTTTCGGTCTGCGTTAATTGTTCGCTTCCAGCACAAATATCATAAGCGGCTTTCAGACGCTTCACCAAGCCCATAAATCGGGTTTCAATTTCTTTGGTCTGTTGCACAAATTCGGCAGCCAAATTCAAGGTGTTTAATTGCTGAATGGTTGTGCCTTTGAAATACTTTGAACTGTCAAAAGTGTGAAACAGTTTAGCCAAAAGGTCTAAATGATTTCTTACTATGATGATGGATTCTGTAATGTCTTCAAAATTGTCTTTGTCGCCTTCGCTGTATTGCTTCAATGCCAAATTCATTTGATTTTTGATGCCGATATAATCCACTACCAACCCTTTGTTTTTTCCTTCAAACTTGCGGTTTACTCTTGAAATGGTCTGAATTAAATTGTGTCGTTGAATGGGTTTATCAATGTAAATACTATCTAAGAACGGAACATCAAAACCAGTTAGCCACATATCAACCACAATGGCAATTTTAAAATTTGATTTTTCGTTTTTGAATTGGCGGTCAAGCTCTTTACGTTGTTCTTTCGTGCCAAGCAAATCATACATTTCTTTCGGGTCGTCTTGTCCTCTGGTGGCAATGAGTTTGATTCGTTCAATTGGTTTCAGTTCTCGTTTGTCTTTGTCTGTTAGGATTGCACCTTCTTCGGCTGCTCGTATTTCGTTCCAATCAGGTCGTAATTCCAAAATATTTTTATACAACTCATACGCAATTTCACGAGTGCTGCACACAAACATTGCTTTGCCTTTTACGGTTGAACCTTCTGAAACTCTATTTTCGTAATGGTTTACAAAGTCCTTGGCAACTTCTTTCAAGCGGTCAGGGTCGCCAATAATGGCATACATCTGAGCCATTTCTTTTTTGCTTTGCTCAATCTGATTTTCGTTGCTTCCAATCTCTGCACAATGGGCATAGTATTCTTCAATCTCTTTGAGTTTGGAATTATTTAGCAATACTTTTGCTGCTCTGCCTTCATACACAATCCGCACCGTGATTTCATCTTTCACCGATTCGGTCATTGTGTAAGCATCTACCACTTTTCCGAAAACATCAAGGGTTGCATCTATTGGCGTTCCTGTAAAACCAACGAATGTGGCGTTTGGTAACGAATCGTGAAGATATTTAGCGAAACCATAGGTTTTGGTAACGCCCTTTTCGGTCACTTTTACTTTTTGGTCAAGGTTTACTTGGCTTCTGTGTGCTTCGTCTGAAATGCAAATTACATTGGTTCTGTCGGTAAGCAGTTCGGTATCTTCTGTAAACTTGTGAATGGTGGTTAAGAAAACGCCTCCACTTTGTCTGCCTTGCAGCATTTCTCTTAAATGTGCTCTGCTCTCTACACTTACTACGGTATTGTCGCCAATGAAATTTTTGGCATTGGTAAATTGCCCTGAAAGTTGGTCGTCTAAGTCGGTTCTATCAGTTATCAATACAATGGTCGGGCTTTCAAAGTATTCGCTTTTCATCAACAACCTTGTCAGATAAAGCATTGTAAAACTCTTTCCGCAACCTGTGGCACCAAAATAAGTTCCGCCTTTTCCGTTTCCTTCGGGCTTTTGAGCTTTCTTGATATGGTCATACAATGCCCGTGCAGCATAGTATTGCGGATAGCGACAAACTATTTTTTCGTTCTTTTTTGAACTGTCCGGTATGTAAATAAAGTTGCGAATAATATCACGCAAACGGTTTTTGTGAAACATTCCTTGAATGAGCGTAAACATTGAATCTATTCCGTCAACATCTTTAGCAAGTCCAGCAACTCGTCTCCAAGCATAGAAAAACTCATAGGGAGCAAAGAATGAACCTGCTTTGTTGTTTACACCATCGCTGATGACACAAAAAGCATTGTATTTGAATAGTTCGGGAATATCTCTGTGGTAACGAACTGTTAACTGCTTGTAAGCATCATAAATGGTAGCTTCTTCACGAATGGCAGATTTGAATTCAAATACTACCAAGGGCAAACCATTTATATAAACTATGCCGTCCGGTATGCGTTTTTCTGAACCAACAATTTCTAATTGATTGACAAACTTGTAAATGTTGTTGTCAGGCGGATATTGTGCTTCGGGTTCGGCTGCTATGGAAATGACTTCTCCTTCTTCGGGTTGACGGTGTCTATTTAAACCTGCGTAATTGATTAACTGAATGTAAATGTCTTTTTGGTTTCGGTCTTCCCGTTTAAGGATGAAACCGTCTGAAAGCATTTTTAAAAATGTTTTGTTGCTTTCGTAAAGGTCAGAAGATGAAAGTGATTTGAGTTGAAGAATGATAGATTTAATTTCGTTTACGGTAATGCCTTGCCCTGCGTATTGTGTTAACAGAAAGTTTTGCAAATCTTCTTCTATCAATACTTCTTCGGGCTTACGAGTTATAGTAATGCCTAAGTGGTGGGGAAATCCTTCTTGCCCCAATAACTCAGTAAACGCTTTCTCTAATTTTTCTTCTGTGAATTTCATTTAGTTCAATCCATTTAATTCTGTTAAGTATTCACGCATTTTTTCAATAGAAGATTTCAGACTATCATATTCGGCTTTACCATTCTCTGCCTGATGATGAATTTGATTTCTCAAAAATGTGTGAATTGTAACTTCATTTGGATAACCCATCCAAGGTGAGTTTTTAGGCTCTCCTTTTTCTGTATGAAAAAATGAAAAATCGAAATCTTTTATTTTATTACTTGATGCTTTTAATCCAAAAAGCGTTTCATACAGCTCATTATGATATTCTTCAGTTGCAAGTTTGAAAGCAACATAATTAACTTCATTTGCTGATACGTAGGGCAAAACTGCTAATTCAGGATTAGCGACAACAACTGAGTTTTCTGTTTTTGTCAAAATCTTGACTTTAACATTGTTATTGCTCATTGCTTGTTTAATGAACAATGGCGAATGTGTTGTGAGTATTATCTGCGAGTCTTTTGAAAATTCCAAAAGTAGTTCAATGAAATCTGATTGTAATTTTGGATGGAGATGAAGTTCAGGTTCATCAATTA
>DAOLWT010000019.1:0-16530 GCA_035421345.1 Bacteroidales bacterium | reverse complement strand
GCTTACAGTCATTATTCCCGCATTTAACGAAGAAAAATCGTTAAAATTATTTTTGCCCGAAGTAATTCAGTATTGTAAGGAAAATGATTTTAAACTTATCATCGTGAATGATGGTTCTACAGATCAAAGCAAGGAAATAATTAATTCGTATGCTTATAAAGAAGATGGCTTTGTTCTTATTCATCATAAAGTAAATAAAGGATATGGCGGAGCAATAAAATCGGCAATTGAAAAAACAACAACGAAGTATTTAATTACCATTGATGCAGACGGTCAGCATTTATTAGAAGATATAAAAATTCTTTATAATGAAATAATTCAAAAAGATGCTGATATGGTGGTGGGCTCTCGTAAAGGGCAGCAAACAGGTTCATTGTACCGAAAATGCGGGAAATCGATTATTAGAGGAATTGCAAAATGGCTTCTTCCAATACATATATACGATATTAACTCGGGTATGAAGATTTATAATACCACGCTTGCTCAAAAATATATGCATATTTGTCCCGATTCTATGGCATATAGTGATGTTATATTATTTGCTTTTATTAGTCAGAAACATCTGGTAACGGAAGTCCCTATCCGAATTAAATCAAGGATATACGGGAAAAGTACGATTTCGTATAAAACAGCGTTCTCTACTGTTGGTGAAATTATGAATATAGTGGTGTTGTTTAATCCAATGAAAATATTTCTTCCTATTTCATTCATCAGTTTCGTTTTGGGCTTATCATGGGGTATTCCAATTGCTATGCAAGGAAAAGGTGTTAGTAGTGGTGCTTTCCTTGCTATTATTACAGGTATTATTTTCTTTTTACTGGGTTTAATAGCTGAGCAATTATCCATGATTAGAAAAAGTAATATTAAATGATTTCAAACAAACGCGTTTTATTACTTTATCCTCCTGTTTCAAAGTTTGAACGATATTCTTCCGAAATAGGCAATGCAGGTGGTGAACAAATACCCTTAGGAATATATTATATTGCTTCTTTTCTTTCTCAATACGATTATCAAGTATCTGTAGTAGATGGGGAAGCAACACATTTAAATATTCCCGAAATCCTTAAAAAAATAAAAATATTCAATCCTACATATATAGGAATAAGCTCAACTACTGCTGTATTTCATAGAGCATTAGAATCAGCTAAAGCAATTAAAAAAGAGTTCCCTGATAAAAAAATTATTTTAGGTGGCCCTCATATTTCTTCTAATGTGTTACATGCAATGTCTTTCCAAGAATTCGATTATGGGGTAATTGGAGAAGGGGAAGTTGCTATAAAAGAATTGTTAGATGCGTTAATAGAAAAAAAACAAATAGATGATATAAAGGGGCTATCATTTCGTAATAAAAATAAAGAAATTATTATTACTCCTAAACGAGAAGGCATCGCTAATTTGGATATACTTCCTTTTCCGGCGTATGATCTTATTAATGATATTTCAATATACACACCTCCTCCTTCTAATTATAAAACACTTCCGGTAATTAATATGATTACTTCGAGAGGATGCCCTTCTCAATGTACTTTCTGTGATAGAAGTGTTTTTGGTGATAAATATCGTCAACGATCGGCACAAAATATTGTAAATGAAATAAAATATTTGAAACAGAAATATGGGGTAAGAGAGATTGCTTTTGTTGATGATACCTTTATGTTGATTAAAAAAAGAATATTTGAAATATTTGAATTACTAGATCACGAAAACATTCATTTTTATTGGACTTGTATGAGCCGAATAAATATAATGGATTATGAATTTTTAAAATATATTAAATCGAAAGGATGTTGGCATATTTCGTTTGGAATTGAGTCGGGTGATGAAAATATTCTAAAAATTATTAGAAAGAATATTTCTTTTGAAAAAACAGAACAAGTTATAAAATGGTGTCATGAGCTAGGAATTAAAACCAAAGGGTTTTTTATAATTGGTCATCCCGGTGAAACCCTAGAAACAATAAATAAAACAATTAAATTCGCTTGTAAATTAAAATTAGATGATATTGTTGTAACCATTAATACTCCTATTCCCGGTTCAGAACAACATAATGAGGCTGCTAAATATGGTACACTTGATTATACGGATTGGTCGCAATGGAACTACTGGCGTCCGGTATTTGTGCCTCACGGCTTATCGAAAGAAATAGTATTAAAAAAACACAGAGAAATATACCGTAAGTTTTATTTACGACCTCGTATATTATTTCGATATGCAATGAGTTTTATAGGAAAAGGAGGCTGGAAACGCTTTAAAATGGTGTTTGGTGCTAGTTTGTTTATGTTTAAGAAAAGCAGCCTATAATAATTTATTTTTATAAATATTCTTATTTACCTTTTCTAGATTTTGCTAGGTTAAGATTGTTTTTTGCCAATTCATAGTTTGGTTGAATTGAAATAGCTTTATTACAGGCTTCAATTGCGTTATCGTACATTTTTAGTTCATTGTAAGCAGAACAAATATTATTATATGCCAACGCATAATTTGGTTTTAGTTTGATAGCTTCTCTGCATGCTTCAATACATTCTAAATATTTTTCAGCCTCATAATAGGCTATGCTTAACGTAATATAATTTTCTGCTGTTGGATATTCAGTTGCCGTTTCAATCGCAATTTCCAATTTTGTTTTTTTGTTTTTAGCAACTTCTATATATTTTAAACAAATGGAATCGTTCGGTAAATATGTTAATGTTTCTAATGCCAATGTTTGTAAACTTCCCCAATTAGTTGTTTTATAAAATAGTTCCATTAAGGTATATCGCGAAAATGTATTGGCAGGGTTTTCTAATAAAGAATATTTTAGCATTTGTGTTGCTTCATCATATCTCTTTTCTTGGAATAAAAAATGGCCATAATAATAATAACATTGATCCTTATACATTCCAATAGATATCGCCTTTTTATAATATGACTCAGCAGTAACCTTATCTTGCAACATGGTATGTAGTAAAGCTAAATTTATATGAAGAAGCGGATAGTTCGGAATAAGTAGCAATGCTTTTTCAAAATATATTTTAGCTTTGGCTAAGTCTCCTTTTTGCATTTGAGATAAACCGTAATTCATAAGCCCTCTTCCATTATTCGGACTTTTAATACTTACATCATACCAAAGTGATTCATGAGTGCTCCATACTTTATTTCTTTGATGAGTGCCATATGCATGTGCAATGAATATTCCTAAAACAAGTATAATAACACTTATTTTTACAAAAAACGAATGAGTAAAAAAAGATTCTTTTTTAAGTATAACAAGATAAATAAAAGCAAATGAAAAAGAAAGACTCAGTCCTATGTAAGGGAAATATATTCTGTGATCATTTAATACTTCTGATAATGGAATAATTGATGAAGTAGGAATAAGGGCAAATAAAAACCATAAAATTCCAAAAGAAATTGGACGAAATAAATTGTTTTTTGACAACAGAATAGCTAACCAAATTATTCCGATTAAGAATAGGATACCCATTAAAAATCGCATATCAAAAATCGTATTTAATGCTTTCCAATCGGTATCTGCCGATAATTCGGTAGGTAAAATAAAGGTCTTGAAATATTGAACCAATACAAATGGCTGTGTAATTAAATAATCCCAACGGGAAGTAGTTCCCGGTATAAATGTTTGAGAGCGGAGCAATTCAGAAAGAAAAATAAATATTATTCCCAAACATAATGGAATGGCAATGGCTTTTATTGATAAAAATAGTTTGTTAACATTCTCTTTTTTAAATATCCTTGTAAAATCTGTTTGTTTATCGAACAGTAAAATATAGAAAAATAGAATAGGTATAAACATTAGTGCTGTTTCTTTTACCATTATTCCTAAAATAAATGGAATTAGATAGATTCCGTATTTTCTTTTCAGCGGAAAATATAGATATAGAACAAAAGCAAATATGACCATGAAAGTTGAAAACCCATCGGACCGAGAAATAATATAATTGTTGGTTTCTGCTAATGCCGTATGATAGGAATAGAAAGCCGTTGTAAATAAAGCAAAATAATTATTCCACCGATGGTTACAGCTTATTTGAAATATTTTTTTAAAAAGAAAAAATAGTAATATAGATTGAAAAATAAAACATATAAAAATAGATAAATGAAAGTAAAATGGTATCAATCCAATATTATTCCCATAAATAGGATTAACTCCAATACGAAAAGGATCTTGAGCGGCAATCCAATAATCAATCGTATTTAATGTAGTTAGTCCGGGCCTATACGACTGACTCTCAGGAAGAGAGCTGGTAGTTGTAGCATCAACAAAAAATTTGGGAATATTTTGAATATCGCGTATCCAAATATTATTTACAATAGTATGGTCGTCGTCGAAATGAAAAGGGTTGTTAAAATGATTGGAATAAGTAAAGATAAGTCCTGCCAAAAGTACAAAACAGAGTAAGCCAAAACGAAAATTTTCAAACAACAACTTTTTCATGTCTGTAATCGTATTTAGGGAAGAAAAATTTTAATTAAAATCATTTCGTATTACTTTTGCAATATTATACTAAATTTATACAAAAATATTAAAATTTTAGCGTCTGCATTTATGAATAACCCTAATACGCAAAAATCTGTAAAAAAAAAGAAATTTATAGGCTATATAATCGCA
The DNA here is from genome assembly GCA_035421345.1 of Bacteroidales bacterium. Classification (GTDB taxonomy): domain Bacteria; phylum Bacteroidota; class Bacteroidia; order Bacteroidales; family CG2-30-32-10; genus DAOLWT01. The sequence goes on along the minus strand of DAOLWT010000019.1, from coordinate 11,924 downwards.
ACTTTTATAATTATCCCTATTTCTTTTCTTTTATATTTAAATTATGTTAAAATTAAAAGTAAAAGTAAACCATTCCCCTATAATACAGATTTATCTAAACAATTGCCATCAGATTCGTTAAATATTGTTTTAATACAAGCGATAAAATTAGCTAACGAAAGTCCGAATGAAAATAATTATATAAACTTAAGTTTAGCGTATTATAGAAATGCGCAATATAAAAATTGCATAACGGCTTCATTAGAAGCGTTGAAATATAACCCGAATAGTTACGAAGCCTATAATAATTTATGTTCTGCTTATAATGAACTAGGGTATTGGCAAAAAGCGATCCACGCAGGGGAAAAAGCAGTAACGATAAATTCAAAAGATCCATTAGCCAACAATAATCTCAAAATTTCTTATTTAGGCAAAGAAAAATTTGATCAACAAATTTTATTATTAAAAAATAAAATAAAAACGAACCCAAATGAAACGATATATATTGAATTTGGGAATACATATTATAATGCCGGCGAATTTGTATCAGCAATACAAATGTATACAATGGCGCTACAATATAATAACAAAAGTGTTTTAGCATATAATAATATTTGTTCATCGTATAATGAACTCGAAAAATGGGAAAAAGCAAAAGAAAATTGTTTGAAAGCCTTAAAAATAGATTCAACATTTATACTATCCCAAAATAACCTTAAAATAGCCTCTACTAATAGTAACAAAAAATAAATTTTATTATGAGCAAAATAGTTAATGATTTTAATGAATACAGACAAAAAATGAATGATAAAATCATGGCATCCGATAATTTGGTCATGAAACGATTTTTTAATTTAGATACCAATACCTATCAAGATGGCGCATTACCTGCTAAGACAAAGGAAATGCTAGGGTTGGTAGTCTCTATGGTTTTAAGGTGCGATGATTGTATTAAATATCACCTTCAAAAATGCCACCAGCTGGGTCTAACCACAGATGAGTTATATGAAATATTTTCTGTTGCTAATATTGCAGGAGGTTCTATTGTAATTCCTCACACCAGAAGAGCCCTCGAGTTTTGGGAAGAACTAAATAAATAAAAGGCCTTTTTTTTGTATATTTGCACTTCCCGATATTAATCAAATGAAATTGGTTTATTATAAATTTAACTGCATCGTATTTTTATTTTTTTGTTTTTTATTTAATTCTTTTGAAGGATTATCTCAAAAAACAAAAATAATGGGAACGGTATGGGAAGCTAGTACAAATCAACCATTGCCCTTTGTAAGTGTTTATGTGAAACAGCTAAGCATAGCTACAATGACCGATTTTAATGGAAAGTATTCACTCGAATTTACCGAAAATGCAGATTCTCTTACGGCTTCTTATATGGGATATGAAACGGTTGTGAAGCCGATAACATTACATAAATTTCAGGAAATAGATTTTACTTTACTGGAGAAAAAATTCTATTTGAACGAAGTGGTAATAAAACCTACCGAAAACCCGGCAGAAATTTTGTTAAAAAAAATAATTAATAATAAAAAACAAAATAGTAGCGAGGATATTAGTTATTACCAATATGAAACATATAATAAAATTGAATTTGATGCAAATAATATTTCTGAGGAGTTCAAAGAGAAACGAATGTTGAAACAGTTTCAATTTATTTTTGATAATGTAGATACATCTACCTTAAACGGGAAATCGTATCTGCCAGTTTTTTTAACAGAAACATTATCGGAAATATATTATAGAAAATCACCCAAAGCGAAAAAGGAATTTATTAAAGCATCTAAAATTTCAGGAATTGAAAATGAAAGTATTTCCCAGTTTGTTGGAGAGATGTATCAAGATGTTAATATTTATGATAATTATGTGATTTTATTTGACAAGAATTTTGTTAGTCCTATTGCTAATTTTGGTATAGCATATTATAAGTATTATTTAACAGATAGTACTAACATTGATGGTAAATGGTGTTATAATATTATGTTTAAGCCTCGCCGAAAACAAGAATTAACTTTTACCGGTAATTTATGGGTTTGTGATACTTCGTTTGCTATAAAAAAAATTGAAATGCGAATAGCCGATGATGCGAATATTAATTTTATTAACGATATTATTGTAGAACAAGAATTTGATTTTATCGACCATATTTATTGGATGCTTACGAAAGATAAAATGGTTGCCGACTTTAATATTGTTAATAATACAAAGAACAACTTAGGATTTTATGGAATAAAAACAACTTCGTTTAAAAATTATATATTTGATAAACCGAAAGAAGAGTCATTCTATAATACACCCATGAATATTACGGTTGTTGATGGTTCTACAAAGCAAGATGATTCTTTTTGGTTATTAAATAGACATGATAGCTTATCGAAAGATGAAAAAGCCGTTTATAAAATGGTTGATTCAATTAAAACGATTAAAGTTTTTAGAACCTATGTTGATATTATTCAAACCATTTTTTTAGGGTATTATGTTTGGGAAAATATTGAAATAGGCCCTTATTTTTCTACCTTTAGTTTTAATGAGGTGGAAGGCGCCCGCTTTAGAATAGGTGGCAGAACCAGTAATCAGTTTAGCACAAAAATAATGTTTGATGCACATCTCGCTTATGGACTAAAAGACCAAACATTTAAATATGGGGGTGGATTTATATATATGTTTAATAAAAACCCCAGAAGATCTTTAACTGCTTCATATAAAAATGATATTGAACAATTAGGCGAAAGTCAGAATTCGTTTATAACCGATAATATTTTAGCTTCTCTGCTGCGAAGAAGTCCGAATAATCAGTTAACCATGGTTAAAGAGTTTAAAAGTATTTATGAAAACGAATGGTTTAATGGTTTTTCAACAACAATAGGGTTTATTAATCGAAATCATTTCCCATTGGGAGAAACAAATTTTGTTTTTTTAAAAAACGGACAACAAGAATTTAAACCCTCTCTCACAACAACTGAGCTAGTTTTTAATACCCGTTTTGCCTATAACGAAAAATTTGTTTTTGGCGAATTTGAAAGAACAAGTATGGGGACTAAATATCCAATTTTAGAATTAAAATATGGATATGGGAAAAAAGATATTTTTAACAGCGACTATGAATATCACTGGTTACAATTAGCGGTGAATCATTGGTTTAATGTAAGTTCAATAGGGTGGTCGAAGTATTTAATAGAGGCAGGAAAAATATGGGGTGTCCTTCCTTATCCTTTATTAAAACTTCATGAAGGAAATGAAACATGGGTATTTGATGATTATGCTTTTAATATGATGAATTATTATGAGTTTATCAGCGATCAATATTTAAGTTTTTATTATACACATCATTTCGAAGGTTTGTTTTTTAATAAAATTCCATTATTGCGCAAATTAAAATGGCGAGAAGTGGCTTCCATTAGAGGACTAACAGGAACGTTAAATGAGAAAAACCAACAATATAATGTCGCATATTTGAACGAGTATAATGCTAATTCTTTTATGTTTCAGGTTAATAAACCTTATTTTGAAGCAGGTGTTGGAATAGAAAATATTTTAAAAATATTTCGAATTAATGCGATGTGGAGATTGTCTTATTTAGATCATCCAAATATTTCAAAATTCGGTATAATGGGCACAATGCAACTTTATTTCTGATTTTTTATAAAAAAACTATGATACTAAAAGCGGAAAAAATCTTTAAAAAATATAAACAACGCATGGTTGTTGAAGATGTATCTATTGAGCTTCAACAAGGAGAAATTGTTGGTTTACTTGGGCCTAATGGTGCCGGTAAAACAACATCATTCTATATGATTGTTGGCTTGATTAAACCCAATTCCGGAAAAATATTTTTAGATGAAACAGAAATTACATCGGAGCCCATGTATAAAAGAGCAAAAAGAGGAATAGGGTATCTTGCTCAAGAAGCATCTGTTTTTAGAAAAATGAGCGTGGAAGATAATATAAAAACCGTTCTTGAATTTACTGCCTTAAGTAAAAAAGAACAACACGAAAAAATGGAGTTATTACTTGATGAATTCGGATTAAACCATATTCGAAAAAGCAAAGGGGATACATTATCAGGCGGAGAAAGAAGAAGAACAGAGATTGCAAGAGCATTAGCCGTTGATCCGAAATTTATTTTACTCGATGAACCTTTCGCCGGAGTTGACCCTATTGCTGTTGAAGATATTCAAACGATTGTTACAAAACTGAAAAACAAAAATATTGGAGTCCTTATTACCGATCATAACGTGCATGAAACTCTTTCTATAACCGATAGAGCATATTTATTGTTCGAAGGGAAAATACTTCGTTCGGGTACTTCCGAAGATCTTGCAAACGACGAAGAAGTGCGAAAAGTATATCTTGGAAAGAATTTTGAGTTAAGAAGATAATACTTCCTTAATCTAATATAGTGTTTTAATAGAGAAGCTCGTACTATTTTTGTTCAATAATTTCGAATTTATACGACTCCATAATTAAATTAGCCAACAATTTTTTACAAGCCATATCCACTTTTTCGGTAGCTGTTTTCTTGTCATTCGCTTCAATTTCTAAAGTGATATGTTTTCCAATTCTTACATTCGTTATTTCAGACAAACCAATGTTTTTCATACTGGATGTAACCGCTTTTCCTTGTGGGTCTAATAATGCTTTTAAAGGCATTATATCTATTTCAGCTAAAAATTTCATTTTTTAATTTTATAATAAATAATTGATAAAATAATATACAAAAATAATATAATTGGGATTGATTGATAAAATAAAACAATAAATAATATTAATGAGAATAAAATAAAAATATATTGAATGTAATTATTTTTCCAGCTAGTATCTTTAAATTTTAATGAGAATAATGGAATAGAGGATACAAGCATGTAAGAGAAAAACAAAATAAATAAAAATAAAAAAACGGGATTACTTAGTATTCGACCCAAAAAAGATTCACTTTGAAAAGTAATAATAAGAGGAATAGAAGCAAAGAATAAAGCATTAGCAGGTACCGGAAGTCCGATAAAATGGTCTGTTTGTCGATCGTCAATATTAAATTTGGCTAGTCGTAATGCCGAAAACAAGGGAATTAAAAAAGCTAAAAAGGGTAGGTATGAAACAATACCTTCGGTATCGGTATAAATAGGAGATAATAAATAAAAAAGAATAACTCCAGGAAGTACACCAAAACTTACGATATCGCATAATGAATCTAATTGCTTCCCGAGTTCCGATTGGGCTTTTAATAATCGTGCACTCATTCCATCTAAAAAATCAAAAATCGCTGCAAACCCAATCATATAGGAAGCCAATACAATATCTCCTTTAATAACAAATCCAATACCGATGCACCCGGAAATGATGTTTAAAGAAGTAATAAAATTGGGAATATGCTTTTTCATTTTTTAATTTATCGAGTTTTCAAAATTACTAAAATAAAAATGATTATTCCTTTCGAAATATTTAATTTTAATAAAATCAATAAATTCTTTCGTTTTATTATTTTGATAAATATAGAATGCTGTTTAATTCCATTTTTTCTAATACTTTATATACCGGATAAGGATTAAATTGGGTTCCCCATTGTGGTACTAAATATTTGTCGAAATAGTTCCAGTATACCATTCCATCTTCTAATTGTGGTTCCAGTAAATAGGATGCTATATTGGCAAGAGGTTGAGCTGTACGAACAAGATACGTTCCTGCTGCAAAAAATTTCTTTTCTGCTATGGTAGTCCCTTTCATGCTATTGGTATAATGTCCCTGATTTAAACGAAGGGATGGGCTTAATTCTGTGATAATAAACGATTCAACATTTAAGGTACATGAATCTTTTAATTTCTCAACTTTTATTCCATGTAATAAAAGCAAATCAATACATTGTTTATCGTATATATTTATAATATAAGCAAAAGGGAATTTTATATTTGTTTTTGGAAAATAATCAGCATAATAGGGCACTGTAACCGTTTTTTTTCGTTCTGTTTTAATATATGGCATATAACTATTCGGATTGTATCCGGAATCTACTTCAAATGCTTTTATCGTAATTTTTTCGGGCGTAGGCTTACATTCAAACGTAATTGCAAAAGAATCGCTTGGCAATGGGTTTAATCCACGTTTGGTAATGTTAAAATCGACGGAATCAATTAGCATGTTTATTTTTTTACTGTTGGCAGATGTGTATTCCAATATACTCCATAATAAATTGTAACAGCCTAATACACGTGTTTTATAGTCAGCATATACATAATTCTCATTTAATATAGCGAGTCTGTTTCTTAATCCAATATAATTGGTTAAATATCGGGGTTCATATGCATAGGACTCCCATCCCTTTTCAGGTCGGAGTAAGTCTTTAAATTCTCCATAGAAACAATTATCGGTTTTATATTTTTCACTTAATGTTTTAGATACAGCTGGCATCATTTCGTCGCGCATATAATTGATTAATTTACGGTCGGTGTTTCCATTCGACATCCACGTAAATGTGATAGGTTCTTCATGATACGAACCATTGGTGGTATGACAATCGACAAATACAGCAGGATCCCATTTATTAAGCACTTCTGTTAATAATACTTGCATTTCGGGTGTTTCTGCTTTTAAAGCATCACGATTAATATCTAGCATTTGCCCGTTGTAACGAAGTCCTACGCCATTAAGCGGTCCATTTTGATGTTTTCTGTTTTCTTTACTAATTTTTTGATTTCCATCGGGATTAAAATTAGGACAAATAAGTAAAATAATGTTTTTTAATATTTCTTCTTTCTTTTTCTTTGTTAGAATATCTCTGGCAAGCATCAAACATGCTTCTTTCCCTTCCACTTCGCCGGCATGAATATTTGCTTGTATATACACAACAGTGCGACCATCTGATACATATTGATTGTCTTTTAATATCGGTAGCGGATCTGCAATAATCAATAATGGCACTTCATACCCTTCGGTAGAGGTAATATATTTTTCGACCAAAATATTTTTCGTTAATTTTTTTAATTGGTTTATAAACCCAATAACTTCTTCGTTTTTGGAGGTAGTCAAAAAATTAGATTCTTCGGCAATAGTAAGCAGTTCGCTTTGTGCAAATAGGTTAATTATAACAAAAAAACAAACAGTTATTAAATAAATTCTTTTTATCATGAGGGTAAGTTTTATAAAGAAAAAGATGAAATATTTTTAAAATAGCTTTTAATATCAAACAAATATATAAACATTCGATTTATAAGTAGATTGAATTTTGATAATTTTATTTTATAACTTTTTGCTTGACCAAAAAGTTACAAAATCCCGAAAATTCGGGAAAGGCTATCAGGAAATTTATTCAAAACTACGGTCCTATTTTCTCCCCGAAACCGAAACTCATCATTTCAGAAAAGTAGAGTTTGTAAAATAGCGTTTTCTTAGCTCAAGCCCATCAACACAAAATAGAACCTTGTTTTGTATCAAAATTTCCTGAATGCCATTCTTAACTTTTTACTTCGATTTAAAAAAGAACCATTTCTTGTTTGTAATATATATCAATCCCTGTATTGTCATTTAATTTCAATGATATTATATTTTGTAAAAGGTGAGTAAGTAAGTTAAAAATATTTTTTATTCATGTGTTCATTGCTACTTTTGTGAAATAAAAAATAAAAATGAATATCGACATAAATATCAGCGATTATAATTATAACCTTCCACCGGAGAGAATAGCTCAATTTCCGCTTCAACAAAGAGATAAGTCTAAACTATTAATATATAAAGAAAATAAAATTACGCAAGATTATTTTAATCATTTAAAAACCTACCTTCCCGATAAAAGCATGTTGGTTTTTAATAACTCAAAAGTAATTCATGCCCGATTACGTTTTAAAAAAGAAACAGGTTCTGTTATAGAAATATTTTGCTTGGAACCATGCCAGATTGAACAACAGCAAGCTTTTCAGCAAAAGGAGAGCTGCAAATGGAAATGTTTGGTGGGGAATAATAAAAGATGGAAATCAGGAAAGATAAAACAAGAAGTAAATGGAACTACTTTATTCGCTGAAAAAATTCAACAAGAAGAAGACCATTTTATTATTCAGTTTTCTTGGGAACCTGAAAATTTAAGTTTTGCTGATATATTAGAAGTATTTGGATTTATTCCGCTTCCTCCCTATATTAATCGTAATGCCGATGAAATAGATAAAATTCGATATCAAACAGTTTATGCAAAGCAGAATGGATCGGTTGCTGCTCCTACAGCCGGACTTCATTTTACAAATGAACTTTTAAATGAAATAACGAAAGCAGGTATCTGTACTAGTCAAATTACATTACATGTTGGTGCAGGAACATTTAAACCGGTAAGCACCGAAAATGTCGGCAATCATCAAATGCATGAAGAAAATTTTATAATAATTAAAGAAACATTAAAAGCAATTTTATATCAAATTAAAAATAATAACCCAATAATTCCTGTGGGAACAACTTCTATGCGTACATTAGAAAGTATTTATTGGATTGGGGTTAAAATACTATTAAAACATTCAAGCCCATTTATTATTGACCAATGGGAAGCTTACCAAATGAATAATAATAACATCCTTGTTCAAGATGCCCTTCATGCTATTTTGGATTATATGGAGGTTTCTTCAAAAAATACAATTCATGCATCCACAAGTATTATTATATTACCAGGATATTCATTTAAAATATGTAATGGAATTATAACTAATTTTCATCAACCCAAAAGTACCTTGCTTTTATTAATAGCCGCCTTAATTGGAGATGAATGGAAAAATATTTATAATTATGCAATGCAACATGAATTTCGATTTTTAAGTTACGGTGATAGTTGTTTATTTATTCCTTAAATTATATCAATTGCCAGTATTTCGTTTAAGAACAGTAAAGTGGAAAAATCAAATTTCTAAGATATTTATGCAAAAATATGGTATTTTAATCAATCAATCAATTATAAGTGAGTTAGGGATGAGTTAGTAAGGTTGTAAATATACTCTCAGCCAGAATTCGACACGCAACGCTTTTTCTTATTAACTTTTTGATCAATCAAAAAGTTACAAAATCCCGAAAATTCGGGAAAGGCTGTCAGAAAATTTCTTCAAAACTACGGTTCTGTTTTTCCCCCGAAACCGAAACTCTTCATTTCAGAAAAATTGAATTCTTATATTGCGTTTTCTTAGCACAAGCTATCTGCACAAAACAGAACCTTGTTTTGTATCAAAATTTCCTGAATGCCATTCTTCACTTTGATTATAAAACATGATGTTCTAATCGGTAAATTATCAATGATTTAGGGATAAGTTAGATAGATTGTAAATTTAAAATAATCCAAAGGATATTTAAAATTTTACAATGGTTATGCTGATAACATATATGCAATCGGTATAATATTTTTTTATTGAATATGAAATCAATAACAATTTATTAATTATAATTTATACAAAGTATAGATTCAAAAAGAAAAAAGAGTATAAAAAATGTTAAAAACATCATTATTAACATGATAGATGTTAATAATGAAGGCTAAATAATAACATTTAATTCATATCATTTATTTATATTTGTGGAATATTAAATGAATTATATAAAATTCGAAAAAAATCGATATGAAAAAAAGTATCATAATAATATTCGTCATAGCACAATACTTCGTTGGTTTAAAAGCAAAAGCGGATGAAGGAATGTGGCTCCCTTTACTCGTTGAAAGGCTTAACTATGTTGATATGCAAAAAATGGGGTGTCAGTTAACTGCCGAAGAAATTTATAGTATAAACAATACGAGTTTAAAAGATGCCATTGTTGTTTTAAATAATGGACAATGTTCCGGGTTCATGGTTTCGGATCAAGGACTTTTTTTTACAAATCATCATTGTGCTCGATCCTATATACAAAGCCATACTACACTTGAAAAAGATTATTTGTTAAATGGCTTTTGGGCTAAAGAGAAGTACGATGAGTTACGTAACGATAAATTAACAGCTTCTTTTTTAATAAGGATGGAAGATGTTACTAATAAAATTTTGCCTTATGTGAATGAAAGCATGACAGAAGAAAAACGTATTGCAATAATAGATTCTATTAGTATTGCAATAGTTAAAAGCGCTACTATAGGAACATCTTATACAGCAAAGGTATTGCCTTTTTTCCAAGGAAATGAGTATTATTTAATAGTAAACGAAATATTTAAAGATGTTCGTTTAGTAGGTACTCCTCCCGATGCAATCGGCGAGTTTGGTACGCAGTCCGATAACTGGAAATGGCCTCGTCATGTTAGCGATTTTACATTGCTACGTATTTATACAGGTCCGGATGGAAAACCCGCCGATTATTCCAAAAAAAATATCCCCTTAAAATCAAAAAAATATTTACCTCTCTCTACTAAAGGAGTAAAAAAAGGTGATTTTACCATGTCGCTTGGTTATCCATTTAAAACAGATCGCTTTATTACTTCCTATGGTGTAAAAGTAGCAACCGATAATTTTAATCCTTATTTTGTAGATATTCGGAAAAACTTATTAGCAACCATGAAAAAAGAGATGGACGCAGATCCGGAGATTAATATTAAATATACCGCTAAGTATTATACTATTGATAATTATTATAAATATTATGTCGCCCAATCGGAACAACTACAAAAATTTAATATCTACAATAAAAAAGTAGCAATAGAAGAATCTCTTAAAAATTGGATAAATAGCGATGATTCAAAGCAATTAAAGTACGCTAACTTGTTAACCGATTTAGAAAAAGGGTATAAAAAAATAGGAGAACTTACAACCCCTATGGTTTGCTACCGACAAGCAATATTAAATCCAATAGAACTGTTTTCGTATGCAAATACGTTCAATGATTTGTTAAAACAATTAAAAGCTACACCTGTAGACCAGGAAGCCGTAAATAAATTAACGCAAAGCCTAACCTATGCTGCTAAAATTTATTTTAAAAGTTATAATAAGGAGACCGATAAAAAGATTTGTGCGGAAATGTTAACATTATTTGCCAAACATGTTCCCTCCGAGTATTATCCGGAGATATGGACAACAACAATTGAAAAGAAATATAAAAATAATATTTCATCTTTTGTGAATGATTTGTATGAAAACTCCATTTTTGCAAACAGAGATAAAGTGATTGAATTTTTAACACAACCCGATTATAAAAAACTAGAAAAAGATATTGCTTATACGTCTATGTTATCTTTTTATGACAGATATGCCAAAATAAGTGATATATATAAAAATGAAACATACGATATTTCAAAAGGAAATAGATTGTTTACCAAAGCTATCCTTGAAATGAATAATGATAAGGTGTTTTATCCCAATGCAAATGGAACAATGCGTTTAACCTATGGAAAAGTTACAGATTATACTTCCGGATTATCCATAAAATATCCTTTCTATTCTACTTTAGATGAAATGATGCTGAAAGAAGTTAATAAACCGAATAGCGATTTAATAATTCCTGATAGATTAAAAGAATTATATAAAAATAAAGATTATGGTAAATACGCTTCCGATTCCACTTTAAACTTATGCTTTATTACAGATAACGATATTATTGGAGGTATGTCGGGCGCTCCTGTAATAAACGGAACAGGGGAAATAATAGGAATTATGTTCGATATTAATTGGGAAGCAACCAGCTCCGATTTGTTTTTTGATGAGCAATATCAACGTTCTATTGCTGTAGATATTCGATATGTTTTATTTATTATCGATAAGTATGCAGAAGCCTCAAATATTATGAATGAACTAACGTATACAGAATAAGTATTTAAGATAATTACTTAATAATCAACGAGTGTTGTTAAAAAACACTCGTTTTTTGTTTTTGGAAAAGGTAAATTAATATATTACATTTGTTATACCAATTGTAAATTTAAAATAATCCAACGGATATTTTAAATTTATACAATGGTAATGCCGATGACATATATGTTATGGTTCATTTATTGGACCATTACA
>DAOLWT010000018.1:0-16549 GCA_035421345.1 Bacteroidales bacterium | reverse complement strand
AATGGCAACAGGTAAAGTTAAATTTTTTAACAGAAAAAAAGGTTACGGATTTGTCCTAGATGATGAATCTCAAAAGGAAATTTTTATTCATGTGACCGGATTAATCGACCGCGATCTGAAAGAAAACGATGAGGTGAGTTTCGAAATAGCAGAAGATGAACGTGGTAAGAAAGCAGTGAATGTGAAGAAAAAATAAAGTCCTTTACCCAAAAAAGGCTGTCATTTAATACATGACAGCCTTTTTTTTGTTCAATTCCTAGTGAATTATGAATTTAACATAACTGGCATCACTAACATTAAAATATCTTCATTTTTATTATCGTTGTTAACAGGCAACAATAAACCGGCTCTGTTAGGTGCAATAATTTCTAAACAAACTTCATCTGTATCAATAATATTAAGCATCTCTAGAATAAATTTAGAGTTAAAGCCTATTTCTATGTCTTCTCCTTCATATTGACAAGATAATCGTTCTTTCGCTTCGTTAGAAAAATCAAGATCTTCTGCAGATAATGCTAATTCTTGTCCGCTTATTTTAAAACGAACCTGATGCGTTGATTGGTTAGAAAATATAGAAACACGTTTAATTGCATTTAAAAAAGGAATACGTTCAATAACTAATTTAAAAGGACTATCGGTAGGTATTACGGCTTCATAATTAGGATATTTCCCATCTATTAAGCGACAAATCAAATTGTAATTACCAAATTCAAAAAAAGCATTGGTGTTATTATATTCAATTTTTACTTTGCCGTCTTGTTGCCCTAATATGTTTTTTAATTGATTTAAAGGCTTTTTAGGAAGAATAAAATTAGATGCTTCTTCCGATTTAGCATCTTTTCGAATATATCTAACTAATTTATGCGCATCAGTAGCAACAAAAATTAATTGATCTTCGGAAAGTTGACAAAAAACGCCTGACATTACCGGGCGTAATTCATCGGTTCCTGTTGCAAATAATGTTTTATTAATGGCTCCAGCTAGAACTTCTGCATCTATTTCTAATGCAGATGCATTTTCTAAAGAGGGGGTTCTAGGAAAATCAACTGCATTATGTCCAGTTAATTTGTACTTTCCTTCTCCGGCCGAAATTTCAATTGCAAATGTTGTTTTAGTATCTATCGTAAATGTAACAGGGATATCCGCAAAAGTTTTCATAATATCCAACAAAATTTTTGCTGGAATGGCTATGCTTCCTGTTTTCTCCGACATAGTAACAGCTACTTTGGCTGTCATGGTTGTTTCTAAATCAGATGCAGATATATTTAAATTTTCTTTGTCGAGTTCGAAAAGGAAATCATCTAGAATAGGTAAGGTGTTGTTGCTGTTTATAACTCCACTAATAGCCTGCAGTTGTTTCAACAATGCAGTACTGGATACAATAAATTTCATAATTTTTAAAGTTTAAAAAATAAGCCTACAAACCTACATGAATTTTTACTAATACACAAATTCGTTTTTGAAAAAAAATTAATTTTTATTAACGTTTTCCTTCTTTAAATTAATATTTACATAATAATAAGACAGCGGCCTTAATACATTATCGAATAAAATGAATTGAATAATGGCAAGGTCTTTTTGGTTATTAAATGCAATGTACATTCTGTCAAGGTCATATTTTTGTATAGTCCCTATAAATTCATGTTGTTCTGCAGGTGCTTTTTTGTGATATGTTTTAAATTGGGTTGTTATATTTTTAATATCAGTAATTGTTAAAATATGATAAGGACTGCTTTGTAAAATAGAATCCTTTATTTTAAGTTGTTTTTCTGTTACCATTTGTTCGAATTGCAAATGTTGCATTTCAGAAAGAGATTTTAAGAGTTTTAAGGTGTCGTAATTTGCAAAAATGGTATCTGCATTTAAGGGTTTTAATGAATAGGTATAGCTCCCTTCTTTTTTTATTGTGTATGATTCTTCGGGTGTTTCAGGAAATTCAAGCGTAAGCATTTTTATATCTTCTAATTTAATTGAAAGTATAGTATGATTTCGCCATTTTTCTTCAAGGGGAGAATATTTATTTTCTAAACTTTCTCTGTATCCTGGAATATGAATAATATATGGTTCTTCGGTGTTATATTTCATCATAAAAGTGGCTGTCTTATCCTCTGTTGGGCCTCCAACATAATATTTGTTTTCAAGTTTTTCAATAGGGAATAGTTTAATTCCAAATAAATCAATGCTGTATTTTTTTATAAATATTTCAACCAAAATAGCATCTTCTTTTATGCTTTTTATAATTTTATTTTTGTTAGCCCTGGAAACAGGAGATTTAACGTCTATTAAGGAGATTGTCTCCATAAAGGAGCTCATGTTTTTATTTTCGATTGTATATTTTTCATTTACAACCCATAGTCCTTGTTTTTGTTTTGTTAAAGTAACTTGGTTTGTTGAATTATCTGAAATTATTATTTTGCTTATTTGCGCTGTATCTTTTACTGAAAAAAAGTTGCTATTATCTGAAAAAGAAAGGTTTGTTTTTTTTAAAAGAAAAAATAAAAGAATAATTAAAAGTATAATTGAAATAATTAAAAATAACCATTTTTTTTTCATGTGTGTATTTTTTATTTAAAGATTAATGTAACTTAATCTTGTATTTGTATTTTGGAATAACGTAAATTATTTTTTTTGTAAATACATATAGTCTAAATAATATAGTAGTTTTATGGAAAAACTATTAAGTTGATCTGATTTTAGTATGTTCGACACGTTTTCATAATAATTTAGTTTAATGAAATTGTCGTTACTAATAATCGCATTTTTCCAAACAAAACTTAAATTGCTACCGGGTGCAAAATACCATTTAAAAGTAAAATCGATATTAAATGCATTAAAGTTTTTATTATATTTATTTTCCATTATTTTCTCTGTAATATCTCCGTTGTTTTGAAGTAAGAAAAAACGATTATATACCACATTCATCCAATAATGTCTCGCTTTAATAGAAACCCCAATGTCTTTATTAAAAGAATAGCTTAGGTTAAGTGTATTTATAAATTTCCGATTGTTGCGTTGCCCCATATAAATTAGCGAATCGGCTGAAACAAAGCCAATATCTCTCCATTCCTTGTCGTATCTAGATTCAGGAATAATTAAAAGTTTGTCATTTACTCTAATTCGAGGAGAAAAAGATAAATAGGTAGCATCTTTAAATATTCCTTTTGATTTTAATAAACCCATTTTTACGTCAAAAGCTAATTTTTTCCGATAATCTGTAGATATCCAAGGGTCAAAAGAAAAGTAGGGGTTTCGTGTTAAAAACCACCCTTTTTGTCGTGGCTCATAATAATCATATTGTTTTGTAGGTTGTATATAGAGATTTAAAAATAACGAAAAATAATTTTTAAAAGTACCTCCCGAAGTAATATTAAATCCGGTAATTGTTTTTATGCGGGGTACATATAAGTATGTCTGAGAAAAGGAAAGGTTGTTATGCCAATTTAAAAGTTTCCAAAATGGTTTATAAATACTGTATGAAATAGTTGCTTTGTTAATTAAATTATTATTGTTATTTATATAGCCAAAGTCGTTTGGATTAAAAGTATTGCTATAAAGAGAATTGGAAATATTGAATTTAAAATTCCCGCTAATTTTTCCAAGCAAAAACGCATATTTATGTCCTGGGTCAGTAGTTTTGTTTGTGCTGTCGAATTTAAGAGAAACAGCCGCTAATCCCATCAAAGCCCATTTATTTCTTTTGTCGGCAATTTTAAAATCGGTTCCGCTAACATTGGCCATATATCCATGTTTATTGTAATAAACATTTGTATTTACAAAACTTATGTAAGAGTTTTTTAGAAAAGGTTGGTCGTATACAATAATGTTATAATTAGTTAAAGGCTGAGTTAGAATTTTGTTTTCTGTTTGGTCTGCATTTTCAATAGTAGCATATGTGTTAGAGGTTATTGCATTTAAAAATCCAATTCCGGTGCCTTTTTTAGTACGACCTGAAATTTTAGTTGCATTTATCATTTGTGTTTGCGACGGGTTTTCGGTGATGGTTTGCGTACTGTCTATTTTTTCATTAACGGTATAATAATTTTTAGGAGTGCTTCCAATTCGTCGACTATAAAAAAGATCACCTCTTGAAAATAATTCGGTACTTTCTGTAAAAAATTGACGATTTTCATTGTATTTAATTTCAAAAGGGGTAAGGTTTAAAATAACTTCATCCGAAGCAACTTGTCCGAAATCGGGAATAAGAGTCATATCTAATGTAAAACTTTCTGTAATACCATATTTTAAATCAACTCCGGCATTATAAGAAAAAGAGGCATTATTAATATTAGGGTTGTGATGGGGGTAATGGTTAAGGTAAAACGATATATACGGCATTAGTGAAAGTCTTAATGGTACTTTAATATCTGTTATACCCATAAGTTTTCCCATTTGGTTTGAAATCTCTTTGGTGGTGTTATTTACCGGATTCCAAAAAGATTTTTCACGAGTACTTCTTTGATTTCGTTGAAAATTAATATCCCAGTCTTGCATGTTGTTTGATGGAAATCGAATAGCAGACCAAGGAATACTTATTTCAACAGTCAACCCGTTTGAATGAATTTTGGTTGCGCTTTTCCATACAGCATCCCATTGTTTATCAGTTGTTTCTCCGCTAATCCGTGCATCTACTTGTATACCTGAAGCAGCCACCGAAAACATCCACGCATACTGACCGTCGCAAAAAGGATTTAAATACACGGAAAAATAATCGGCATTAAGGTTATCGTTATCACGTTCGCCAAATTGTGTATAAATTCCTGTTTTTAAAGTGTCATATAAATATGCAGCAATATATAAGGCCTTGTTATCGTAGGTAACCCATACATTTGAAACAAATTGAGAAGGTTTTCCATTTAAAGGTTCATATTGCATAAAATGATCAGCTGTAGGGACGTTCGTCCATATTTCTTCATCAAGGATTCCATCAATTTTAGGCGAATTTTCAATCCTTTTAGCTTCCGTTTTTTGAGAAACATTCTGCGAAAAAGTAGGAATGCTCAATAAAAGGAAGAAACTTATATAGGTGCGTATTTGTATTGATTTATTAAAAATCATAGTTAACAAAAGTATTAAAAATATTTTTAATTTATTTTTATCATTTTTTGAACTACATTTGTTTTTATTAATTTTTTTTAATTCATTTTTATGAATTTACACGAGTATCAAAGCAAATCTCTTTTAAAAAAATTTGGAGTTCAAATTCCTGAAGGGGTTATGGTTCAAACTCCCGATGCTGCTGTTCATGCAGCGATTGTAATACAAAATAATACAGGTGCAAATATTTGGGCAGTTAAAGCACAAGTGCATGCCGGAGGAAGAGGTAAAGGAGGGGGAGTGAAAATTGCACAAAATATAAACGAAGTAAGAACGTATGCCTCGGCTATTTTAGGGATGCAGCTTGTAACACCCCAGACGGGGCCTTTAGGAAAAAAAGTGCTACGATTGTTGGTAGAACAAAATGTTTATTATAAAGGAGCGTCCGAAATTAAAGAGTTTTATATAGGAATTTTGTTGAATCGACAATCCGGAAAAACGATGATAGTATATTCTCCGCAAGGAGGAATGAGTATTGAAGAAGTTGCCGAAAAATCGCCACAATTAATATTCAAAGAAGAAATAAATCATGCGGTAGGAATTCAACTTTTTCAATGTCGAAAAATCGCCTTTAATTTAGGATTAGAAGGTCCTTCTTTTAAAGAAATGATTGTTTTTTTAAATTCTCTCTATAACGCATACATCGCACTAGATGCCACATTGGTTGAAATTAACCCTGTTATTAAAACAAGCGACCATAAAATTATTGCAGCCGATGCAAAGCTTACTATTGATAATAACGCGTTATATCGTCATGAGGATATTGCTAGTATGAGAGATTACAACGAAGAAGATCCGATGGAAGTTGAAGCAGGTAGTTTTGGGTTAAACTTTGTAAAATTAAATGGAAATGTAGGATGTATGGTGAATGGCGCAGGCTTAGCCATGGCAACCATGGATATTATTAAGTTGTCTGGAGGAGAACCTGCGAATTTTCTCGATGTTGGCGGTTCTGCTAATGCGAAAAGAGTGGAAGAAGCATTTCGTATTATATTAAAAGATGAAAATGTAAAAGCAATATTAGTGAATATTTTTGGTGGAATTGTTCGATGCGACCGCGTAGCTAATGGAATTGTTGATGCGTATAAAAATATAGGAGAAATAAAACTCCCCATTATTGTTCGTTTGCAAGGAACAAATGCCGAGGAAGCTAAAAAAATTATTGATGAATCGGGTTTAAAAGTTTATGCAGCTATTCAATTACAAGATGCAGCCGATTTGATAAAAAAATTAATAAAATAATTTTCTTGTTTTATTTATTATGTAAGCTTGCTTTTAAAAAGGAGTTATGCTGAAAATTTTCGTTTTCTAATAAATCCGTTCACTAAGGCAAATAAAAGAATTAGCAATACAGGAAGCCCTACATTTACGAATTGTATCATTGTTTTGTATTTTGCCGTTTTTGTTTTATCGAGTAATCTTAATTTTAACTCTCTCGATCGAACGTCTATCAATCCGGAATCATCACATAAGTAATCAATACAGTTTAGTATAAATTCCTTATTTCCGAATGTTTCTCGTGTATATTTATCATAACCTAAAGGCATCGGGTATTTTAGTCCGTTGGTTAATTGAATTTCATTTTTAATAACATCTCCATTAGAAATAACAATCATTTTGTTCGGAATACTTAATTCCTTAAAATGATAATTTGGTTGGTTTATCATAGAATCAGATAATCTGTTTTTAAACAAAGAAGGGAATTCTCCTTCTAATAAAACAGCGGTAGGAATATATGACTTATTAAATGCTTTTTCATTCGGTTTCTCTTGCATAATATCTAAGCTAATAGAAACGGGCGTTTGAATAAGTCGAGTGTATTGCGATGTGGTGAGTAGTATTGTCTTTTTTATTTTAGAAGAACCAACGGTATCTATGCTGCTAGTAAATTCAAATTTTACGGCATTTAAATTGTTAACAATGGGGTGTTTTACAGTAGGCATTATAACTGGAAAAAAATACCAAGGTAAATAACTAAACTGGGGTTGGTTCCCCATATTCCCTGTTTTAATAGGTAGTGGCATTGCATTTAAATCTTGAATTAAATCGTAATTCAATCTTACCCCATATTTAAATAATTGATCTTCTATCCCCAATTTTTGAGAAATACCAATGGTTTGATTTTCTGTGCGAAGACTATCCATGCTTGCAAATACAGGATTTACGAGCCAAATTAGCTTGCCTCCATTCATTACAAATTGGTCGATAATAAATTTATCTTTCTCGGAAAATATACGATTGGGTTTTGCAATAATTAAAGCTTTAATTTTATCAAGTGCATTTAAATTATTAAGTAATGTTATTTGGTTCACATCATAATATTCAGAAAGCATTGCGGCAATACTCCCTGTTTCATATTTATCTAACTCTCCATGCCCTTGTAAAAATGCAATTTTCGGTTTCGTTGTTAATGATAGTTTTTTTAATACACTCGCAATATTGTATTCAAGCGATTCAATAGAACTATTTAAGATGGCTTCGGGAGCAACTCCCAATTGAGAATTCAGCAGTTGTAAAGGCAATTCTTTTTCTTTATATGTTACAATAGCTCCGGGAAAAATAATTTGTTGACTGGAACCATCGTTGTTTTTAACTTGCAAGTTGGTAGGTTCTATGCCTTTAGTATACAATTCTTTGTAAATATTATTCGTTTGTTTTTTATTTTTGCCTTCCGAAGGGTTTATAAATTCATATTGAATAAGCGTGTTGTATGCTTTAAATTGATTCAGCATTTCGCGTGTTTCATTTTTAAGTCTTTTAAATCCGGCAGGAAAATCACCTTCTAAATAAATTTTAAAATAAACAACATCATCTATGTTTTTTAATATTTTTTTAGTAGCTTTTGATAAGGTATATCTTTTTTCGGTTGTTAAATCTATTCGCGTAAATAAAAACGAGCTTAATACGTTAATTGCAATAATAAACAGCAAAAGCAAGCTAAACGTGCGGATGTTTTTCTTTTTTAACTGTTTGTTTATAATGGGAATATTTTCTTTCCCCTTTTTCCCTTTAAATATTACCATTTTCTGCTTTCTAATGATAATTTACTTAATAATATAAAAATTGTAATCAAACTTAGAAAATAAATGATATCTCGTGTGTCGATAACACCTCTGCTAATAGAATTATAATGAATACTAATACCCAGAGATTGAATTAATAAAGTTGAATTTGTAAAAATGGGTAATTGGTAAATAAAATCAAAACCAATATAAATAAATCCGCAAAGAAATAACGCAATTATAAATGAAGTAATCTGATTATCACTAATAGTAGAAGCAAATAAGCCTATAGATACAAAAGCAGCTCCTAAAAAAAGAAGTCCAATATACGAACCCCATGTTCCGCCAATATCGATGTTTCCAATACTATTACCAATAAAATAGACCGTTAAAAAATAGATTAAGGTGGGTAAAAGTGAGAATAAAACTAATACAACTCCGGCAAAATATTTGGCTAAAACAACATTTAAATCGGTAAGTGGTTTTGTCATTAATAATTCAATTGTTCCACTTCTTTTTTCTTCTGCAAATGAACGCATAGTAATAGCAGGAATTAAAAAAAGAAATACATAGGGCGCTAATGTAAATAAGCCGTCAATATTAGCATACCCATTTTCTAATATGTTATAATCGATTGGGAAAACCCAAATAAATAATCCATTAATTAATAAAAAAACGACAATTACAATATATCCAATCAATGAACTTAAAAAGTTTCTTATTTCTCTTTTAAATAATGTTAGCATGGATAGTTAAAAATATACGTTACATGATTTGTTAGGCGAAATTATAAAATTATAGTTAACAATATGTATTGTTTATGAAATTTTAACAGATTACAGCCTATTCGTTATTATTTTTACTAAATAAATAATTGAAATATATTTGTTACTATTGAAGATACTCTTATTTTATATTAAATAATTTCGGATATTTGCAAAATTAATTTTTATTAAGAAAAGTTCATCTATTATTTAACAAGTCTGCATAAAAGGGCAGTCATTAAATTTTTTATAATATGGCCGACGACAAAAAGATTATTTTTTCGATGGTGGGCGTTAGCAAAATTTTCCCTCCACATAAACAAGTATTAAAAGATATATATCTTTCGTTTTATTATGGTGCAAAAATTGGAATTATTGGATTAAATGGTTCCGGAAAATCTACGGTGCTTAAAATTATTGCCGGTATTGAACAGTCCTATCAAGGGAAAGTCGTTTTTTCGCCAGGATATTCAGTGGGTTATTTAGAACAAGATCCAAAGCTTGATACTTCTAAAACCGTTAAAGAAATAGTACAAGAAGGGGTACAGGAAGTCGTTGATTTATTGAAAGAGTACGAAGAAATTAATTTAAAATTTGCAGAACCAATGAGTGATGATGAAATGAATAAACTCATTGAAAGGCAAGGTGCTCTTACCGAACTTTTAGAACATCATAATGCATGGGAGTTGGATAGCAAGCTCGAACGGGCGATGGATGCACTTCGTTGTCCTGATGGAGATTCCTCAATAAAAAATCTTTCAGGAGGAGAGCTAAGACGTGTTGCTTTATGTAGATTATTATTAAAAGAACCCGATATTTTATTACTCGATGAGCCAACAAACCACTTAGATGCTGAATCTATCGAATGGTTAGAATTGCATTTAAAACAATATAAAGGAACTGTTATTGCTGTTACACATGATCGTTATTTTCTAGATAATGCAGCAGGATGGATTCTTGAACTCGACAGGGGCGAAGGAATTCCTTGGCAGGGGAACTATACTTCTTGGCTCGATCAGAAGTCGAAACGATTAGAACAGGAAGAGAAATTTGAAAGCAAACGTAGAAAAACACTGGAAAGAGAATTAGAATGGGTTCGTATGTCTCCTTCTGCCCGTCGTGCTAAAGGAAAAGCTCGTTTAAATGCATACGAAAAAATGATGAGTGAAGATGTGAAACAAAAAGAAGAAAAATTAGAATTATATATTCCTAATGGACCACGTCTAGGCAATCTTGTGGTAGAAGCCAATGGTGTTTCAAAATCGTTCGGTGACAAAATTCTATTTGAGAATTTAAGTTTTGCACTCCCCCCAGCCGGAATTGTTGGTATTATTGGGGCTAATGGCGTAGGAAAAACAACCCTTTTCCGCTTAATTATTGGGTCTGAAACAACCGATAAAGGAAGTTTTAAAGTAGGAGAAACGGTTAAAATTGGGTATGTAGACCAAACTCATACATCAATAAACCCTGAAAAAACAATCTATCAGGTTATTTCTGGCGATAGTGAAATAATTACGGTAGCCGGAAAAACGATGAATGCGAGAGCTTATGTAGCTCGATTTAACTTTAGTGGAGCCGATCAAGAAAAAAAATGCGGAATATTATCGGGAGGGGAACGTAATCGCTTACATTTGGCATTAACGTTAAAAGAAGAAGCCAATGTGTTATTACTCGATGAGCCTACGAATGATATTGATGTTAATACGTTGCGAGCATTAGAAGAAGGGCTCGAAAATTTTGCAGGATGTGCTGTTATTATTTCTCATGACCGTTGGTTTCTCGATCGAGTGGCAACGCATATTCTCGCTTTTGAAGGCGATTCGCAGGTATATTTCTTTGAAGGGAGTTATACCGAATACGAAGAAAATAAAAAGAAACGACTCGGAGATAATACGCCCAAACGTGTTAAATATAAGAAATTGGTTGCTGATTAAATAATTAAAGAAATTATTTTATCGGTTCCCAATCGGCAAAATTTTCATATACCATAAACGTATGTGGGTCTGTTGACCAGAACTCATAGGAGTTGTAAGACCATCCGAGCGTTTCGGAACCGCCTCCACTTTGGGTTGTAATATAAAAACGATTGGATAAAGCACCGAAACAATCAGCTTGATCTCTTGGAAGTGTTTTATCTCCACCACTCGGGTCAACGGGAATCCATCCGTATCCAGGTAAGTAAACTTCTACCCAACGGTGAAAAACATTATCCATAGATGCTTCTTCGCCTCGTTCAACAACAGCTCCTACATATCGAGCTGGAATACCGGCTGCTCTACACATGGAAATATATAAGAACGAATATTCCGAACAAGAGCCATTTCCTCTAGATAATACGGTTGGTGCGGTATTCCATCCTCCTACCATTTCATAATACATATGCTTATGAATGTAATTATAAATATTACGTGCAATCCAGTATGGGTTATTTTCGGTGCCAATCGCTTTTTTTAATGCATTGGTAATAATGGTGTCGTCGTATTGATACTTTTCATTATTTGCAAGAAATAATTTTTTTATACTGTCTGGAATAGTTGATAATGCGCCTACTTTATTAGGATAGATAAAATATCGAACATCGTATGTTGTAATATTTGAAACCATTTGTATCTCTTTGGATTCTCCCGATTTCATCTTTTCAAAGTGAAAACGAGTGGTTTTTTGTCCCCATTGGTCTGTAACAATATCGGTATAGTTTGGAGAATAGGTTATAGGTCCATTAATAATTTGATTTGCCCTGTTAGCAGGAATTGCAAAATGAACGTCTATTGAATTTACATTTCCAGGTCCAAAGTTATTAATAGTGTAAGTATAAGTAACTTTTGATTTTTTTTCGTTGCTTATTTTATAAAGGGCTGCGTCGTGAATTTTTAATTGGTAAAGTTTGTCATTTTGATAATCGGAAGCCCATAAATGTTTCCCGTCATAACACAAACTATTGGTATAAGGGCCAGGCGCTTCAGCAATAATAATTACACACCCATTTTCGGGGTCCATCATATATATCTCGTTTTTGTTTCGGTCGGTAATCCATAAATAAATTCCATCAAATGCAATTCCGTTAGGATCGGAAGCGGGCGATTTTAAAGTACGTATGGTGGTACCGTCTTCGGCACTAAACTGAATTATTTCATCGGATACAGGGTCAGCACACCAGAGGTATTTTCCATCCCAGGCTAGTCCGATAGGCGAATTCGAAGGGGCTTGAATGGTTTTAAGGATATTGCCGTTTTTTGAGTCTATTTTATATATTTTTCCAATAAAATTTTCATACATGGGCACTCCACCTCTAACATCGGCATTCCAAAGGTATTCTCCATCCCATGCAATACCGGTAGACCAATAAGCGGGTGTTGAAATGGAACGTATTGTCTTTCCTGTAGCCGTATCAACACAATAAATGAGATCCGTTTTACGGTCAGCTACCCAAATATGCATCCCATCGAAAGTGATACCGGTAGCATGAAAAGCGGGGGTGTTAAACGATTTTACTATTTCTCCGGTATATGCTGAAAGGATTAAAGGAATGAATACTAAAATAACGATATAAAGACCTAACTGTTTTTTCATAATAAGATGATTTATATATAATATTTTAAACGTGCAAAAGAATGAATGAAAATAGGTGAACAAATATAAATATTTTAGAATGAACTTATATTTTATTTAAAATTATTATGCTTATCGTTAGACTTAATACCGAAAGCATATATGTTAAAGTACAATAAATGAACCATTCCATAAATGTCATCGGCATTATCATTGTAAAATTTGGCTTTATACGAAAAAATGATAAAATATATCTATTAAAATACAAGAAAATTGTTCTTTTAAAAAAATGCGATTAACTTTGCAATCCTTATTAAATTAATATCATTATGTTCGAAAGTATAAGCGAAAAGTTAGATAGGGCTTTTAAAATATTAAAAGGCCAAGGAACGATTACAGAGATTAATGTTGCAGAAACATTAAAAGAAGTACGTAAAGCATTGCTAGATGCCGATGTTAACTATAAAATTGCCAAAACATTTACGGAACAAGTAAAAGAAAAAGCACTAGGACAAAATGTGCTTACTTCCGTTTCTCCTAGTCAGTTAATGGTTAAAATTACGCATGATGAGTTAGCGGGTTTAATGGGTGGACAGATGTCGGAGCTTAATTTAAAAGGGAGTCCTACAATTATTCTAATTGCAGGCTTACAAGGTTCCGGTAAAACTACTTTTTCAGCTAAATTAGCAAATTATGTAAAATCAAAAAAAGGGAAAAACCCTTTATTGGTAGCCTGCGACGTATACCGTCCGGCTGCTGTTGATCAGCTTAAAGTGTTGGGGGAACAGGTTGGCGTGAAAGTATTTCATGAAGAAGGAAGTAAAGATCCTGTCTCTATTGCTAAAAAATCGATTGCACATGCCCGCGAAATGGGGTATAATCCGGTAATTATCGATACCGCAGGCCGTCTAGCAATAGATGAGGAAATGATGGATGAAATTGCGAATATTAAAAAGACCGTAAATCCTCAAGAAACATTATTTGTTGTAGATTCTATGACAGGGCAGGATGCTGTTAATACAGCTAAAGCGTTTAACGAACGACTCGACTATGAAGGGGTTGTTTTAACTAAATTAGATGGAGATACCCGAGGAGGAGCCGCATTATCAATTAAATCGATCGTAAATAAACCTATAAAATTTGTTGGTTTAGGCGAAAAAATGGATGCAATTGATGTGTTTTATCCTGAACGTATGGCCGACCGTATTCTTGGGATGGGTGATATTGTTACTCTTGTAGAAAAAGCACAAGAACAATTTGATGCTGAAGAAGCACAAAAATTACAACGAAAAATTCAAAAAAATCAATTTAACTTTAATGACTTCCTTTCTCAAGTTCAACAAATTAAGAAAATGGGAAACATGAAAGACTTAGTTAGTATGATTCCTGGTATGGGAAAAGCAATGAAAGATGTGGAAATGGACGATAATGCGTTTAAAAGTATTGAAGCCATTATTCAATCAATGACCCCGCTAGAACGAGAAAGCCCTGAAATACTCACTGGAACCAGACGTAAAAGAATAGCAACAGGGAGTGGAACGAATATTACCGAAGTAAATAACTTAATTAAACAATTTGATGAAACGCGTAAAATGATGAAGATGATGACCGGCGGAAATAAAGCAAAACTGATGCAGGCCATGCGCAACAAAGGGAAAAGATAAAATTAAATGAGATGTTAACCAAAAACTAAATTTATTTTATTATTAAAAATTATTTTATGGAATTAATTGACGGAAAAAAAATTGCAGAACAAATTCGCACGGAAATAGCACTCGAAGTTAGGAAATTGATTGAGAAAGAAATGAAAGTGCCTCATTTAGCAGCTGTCTTGGTTGGTGAAGATCCTGCTAGTCAAATATATGTTGCGAATAAAGAAAAGGCATGTAAAGAAGTTGGTTTCATGTCATCGATTTATAGATATCCGTCTACTATAAAAGAAAAAGAACTTTTAGATGTTGTTGAGTTTTTAAATAAGGATAATGAAATTGATGGTTTTATTGTACAACTTCCACTTCCTAACCATATAGACCCAAACAAAGTTATTCGTGCAATTAAACCCGAAAAAGATGTAGATGGTTTTCATCCCGTAAACATTGGAAATATGGTATTAAACTTGCCGGGACATATTTCTGCTACTCCTCTCGGAATAATGGAGCTTTTAAAACGGTATAAAATTGAAACCGAAGGAAAACATTGTGTTGTGGTGGGTAGAAGCAATATTGTTGGAACTCCCATGAGCATGTTAATGTCTAGAAATAATAAAAATGCAAATTGTACTGTTACTATTTGTCATAGTAGAACCAAGAATTTGAAAGAAATTTGTTTGTTGGCGGATATTTTAATTGTAGCTATTGGTAAATTAGAATTTGTAAAAGCAGATATGGTAAAAGAAGGTGCTGTTGTTATTGATGTAGGAATGCATAGTGTGCCTGCAACTGATACCAAATCGGGTTTCCGTAAAAAAGGAGATGTCGCTTTTGATGAGGTATCGAAAAAATGTAGTAAAATTACTCCCGTTCCAGGAGGGGTAGGACCTATGACGATTGTTGGATTATTACTTAATACGTTAAAAGCTTTCCAAAAAGAAGTCTTTTAATTTTAACCTAGTTATTAGAAAATACAAAGTGGATAACTTTATAAACGATGGTCGCTTATTGCCTGTTATGGAAGAGTTTTATTCTATACAAGGCGAAGGATGTAATACTGGTACTGCGGCATATTTCCTAAGAATAGGGGGTTGTGATGTTGGTTGTCGCTGGTGTGACGTAAAAGAATCCTGGAATGCCGATTTGTGGCCTCCCATTCAAACAGATGAAGTTATAAGTCGTATCATTCAATGTCCTGCAAAAGCCGTGGTTGTAACCGGAGGAGAGCCACTTCAATATAACTTAGATTATTTATGTAATGAATTAAAGAAAAATAATATTCGTACTTTCCTTGAAACATCCGGATCGTATGAATTAAGCGGATCGTGGGACTGGGTATGTTTATCTCCTAAAATAAAATCACCTCCTTTATCAAATATATATACTAAAATTCATGAATTAAAAGTTATTATTCATGAAGAGTCCGATTTCGTTTGGGCTGAAAAGAATGCTAAAATGATAAATAATACCACCCTATTGTTATTGCAACCCGAATGGAGTGAACGAAAAAAAATGATTCCATTAATAGTAGCCTATATCTTAAAAAATCCGCAATGGAAAATCTCCCTACAATCGCATAAATACATGAATATTCCATAAGTTTAACAAAAATATTAAAATGAAATTTTATTCTATTTTATTTGTTTTTATTGCGGTTTCTATTACAAGCGTTGGGTATGCACAGGTGAATAAATTTAAATATACCTCCAAATCGGAAAAAGCGATTAAAGCATACGAAAAAGCAGCCGAATATTACAATGCCCGGAATAATAAAGATGCAATAAAACAACTTGATCAGGCTATTAGTGTCGATAAAAATTTTATTGAAGCATATATGCTGAAAGCGGATATTTATGCCGATATGAAAGATTATAATCAATCTGTTGAAAATTATAAAAAAGCCATAGAAGTAGACCCCGATTTTTTTGCAGGTAACTACATGAATTTAGGAATGATTGAATTCAAAATAGGTAAGTATAAAGATGCCAAATCAAGCCTGGAAAGTTATATAAATCATAAAAATGCAAATATCACCAATGTTAAACGTTGCGAATATTTTGTGAAACACTGTGATTTTTGTATTGCATTGGTGAACGATTCGGTCCCTTTTACTCCGTCAAATTTGGGAGATAGTGTAAACTCTGAATATGGTGATTATCTACCAAGCATAACAGCTGATGAACAAACATTAGTAATTACGCGAAGAATTCCGAAAGATGAATATACCCTTGATCAAAGTTTAAAAGAAGAAGAAGACTTTTATGTTAGTTATAAAATAAATGATTCCGTATGGAGTAAAGCAAAAGATTTAGGTCCTCCCGTTAATACCAATGGAAATGAAGGAGCTCAATGTATTTCTCCCGATGGAAAAACTATTTTTTTTACCGGATGTAACCGCCCGGATGGAGTAGGTAGCTGTGATTTGTATATAACCGAAAAAATTGGAAATGTATGGACAATACCAAAAAATATGGGGGTTATCGTTAACTCG
>DAOLWT010000017.1:0-16954 GCA_035421345.1 Bacteroidales bacterium | reverse complement strand
GAACGAACTTCTTCGTTTATGTATTTACTGTATTCCTGATAATCCACATCGTTTAATATTTTTTTGCCGTCTTTGTCAACTGCACGAAGAACGCCATGATATAAATCAAGAGCACCGTCTTTTCTTACTAAACTTAAATGATTAGATGGGAAAACGGCAAAATTGTCAACAAAATCTTTATTTTGTTTCTGATAACCTTTAAATAGTTCGAGCGCAGCTAATGACCATTCAATCATTTTATCGATGTTCATTGGATCTGCTCCTTTAAGGAAACGATCTCTTTCTTCGATGGTAAGATTTTTGTTAATACCACCTGGAATAGCACCGGTACCATGTATTTTTTTACCGGCAGTTGCAGCAATAATTTCTTGTCCAAATTTTCTCATCATAACTCCTTGAACAGCAAGGTCAGGGTGTTTTAAAGCAACGCCGATTACATTTCTTAATGCGGGATCGCTATCATAACCAAGAAGTAAATCAGGAGAAGCTAAATGGAAAAAGTGTAATGCATGCGATTGAAACATTTGTCCGTAATGCATTAAACGACGCATTTTTTCACCAACAAGGGTTAGTCCATCGCCGGTACCAGCACCAACAATTACATCAAGTGCTTTTGCAGCGGCTAAATGATGACTTACCGGACAAATTCCGCATAAACGTTGAACGAGTACTGGGGCTTCCCAATAAGGTCTTCCTTGTACAAATCTTTCAAATCCTCTGAATTCTACAATATGTAATCTTGTTTGTGAAATATTGAGGTTGTCATCCATGTGAATGGTCACTTTACCATGACCTTCTACACGTGTTACAGGTTCTATTGTTATTTTATTCATTGTTTTTACGATTTTTTTAATTAATCAAATTTTACAACTTCATAAGGTAATTTTAATTCTTTTCCGGTTAATAAAGCAACCAATGCTTCCCATATTAATTCAGCTCTTGGAGGGCATCCCGGAAGAAAATAATCTATTTTAACTATTTCATGACAAGGATATACTTTGTCGAGAATCATAGGAAGTTCTTCATCGTTAGGTAATATTTTATCAGGGTTACAAATTCCTGTTGTAGGGCCACCTAAATATGCTTCATCTAAACATTCTTTAATAGAAATGCTATTTCTTAAAGCCGGAAGTCCACCCATAATGGCACATTCTCCGCATGAGATTAGTATTTTACAGTTTTTGCGGAAATTAATTAAGTTTTCAACATTTTCGCTATTACAACAACCGCCTTCAATAATACCAACATCACATTTTTTGGTAAATGTTTTAATATCATCGATGGGGGATTTATTGAATTCAACGAGTTCTATAAGTTGTAAAATTTTTTCATCGATATCGAGTATCGACATATGGCAGCCAAAACATCCTGCCAAAGAAGCTGTTGCAACAATTGCTTTGCTCATTGTATATTTCTCCTTTATTTTTATTACTTAGTAAATTCTGTTCCTATTGGTTCTTTATCGAATTTGCGTTTTCCGATAGGGGTGTCAAATCCTTTTTCTTTTCTAAGGATAGCTCCTACAGGACAAATATCCATTGCTTTTTGAGCAAGTTCATCCGACATTTTAGCTGCTAATTCGTGGTCAATATGAATTTCCAGTTTATGTCCTCTTTTGTAAAATGCAAAATAACTTTTACCCTCGTTATCTTTAATAGAACGAATACATTTTTTACATTGAATGCATCTGTTTCTTTCTAAATATATTTTTGGGGTTGTTGCATCTACTTCTCTTAAAGGAAAGCTAAAGGGGAATTGAGGAACCATCATTTGGTATCTATAGCCCATGGCTTGAAGTTCGCAGTTACCACTTTTTTCACAGGAAGGGCAGAAATGATTTCCTTCAACAAAAAGAAGGTCAACAATCATTCTTCTCATTTCTTCTAAATCAGGGGTAATGTTTTCGATGGTAGCTCCATCCATTTCTTTTGTAACAGGAGTCGTACATGATGCCACCGGTCTTCCGTTTACTTTAACAGTACAAATACGGCAAGAACCTGCAGGAATAACATCCTTCATATGACAGAGATAAGGAATAAAAATTTTATTCTCTTTGGCTGCTTTCCAAAGGTCCATGCCTTCTTCGGCAACACATTCTTTCCCGTCTATCGTAAATTTAATTTTATTGCTCATATATATATATTTTTCTGAGTTCGACATTAATTTTTATGCGTGAATTTTTACTTCTCTTTTAACTACATCGCAAGATTCTTTAACCGATGCTTTCAGATCAAAATGATAAACACCATCAGCACTCGGTTCTTTAGCAAGTGCTTCGTATTTTTCTCTGAAATTTTCAATGGTTGTTAAGATAGGATTTGCAGCAGTTTGCCCTAATCCGCAACGATTTAATGCTTTCATAGTTCTAGCTAATTTCAGCATTTCATCAATGTCTTGTTTGCATCCATTCCCGTTAATTAAATTAGTTAGTTTATTTTTTAAAACAGGAGTAAGGGCTCTACAAGGAACACATGAACCACATGATTCATCGATAAAGAAATTCATAAAATTAAGCACTACGTCTTTTAATAGATTTCTTTGCTGTCCAATTACAATCATTGAACCTCCAGAAGGTAAATCTTCGTTTGCAATTTTTCTATCGAACATACTTGGTGAAATACAAATTCCGGAAGGACCGGCTACTTGAACTGCTTGCACATTTTCAGCTCCACACATTTCAAGCATTTCTTTAATTGTCATTCCCCATTCTATTTCATATATACCTGGATATTTACAATCGCCTGAAATACTGAGCGCTTTTGTACCAGTTGATTTTTCTGTTCCAAGTTTTTTATACCAGTCGGCTCCGTTTTCAATAATTCGAACAACAGAACATAATGTTTCCACATTATTAATGGTAGTTGGTTGATTTAAATACCCTTTTTCAACAGGGAAAGGAGGACGGTTTCTAGGTTCGCCTCTTTTTCCTTCAGCCGATTCTATAAGTGCAGATTCTTCTCCACAAACATAAGCACCAGCACCAAACTGGATACGTATATCGAAATCAAAACCATTTTTACCTGCAATATTTTTACCTAATAAATTAGATTTTCTTAAATTTTCTAGCACCATTTCAAGGCGAGTTTTCATATAAGCATATTCATGTCTTAAATAAAGAATACCCTGATGTGAACCGATAGCATATCCTGCAATAGTCATCCCTTCGAATAAGGTAGCAGGGATTTCTGTAAGAAGTACGCGGTCTTTAAATGTTCCGGGTTCTCCTTCATCGGCATTGCAAATAACATATTTTTCACCTTTGTTTTTTGAACAAAATTCCCATTTCAAACCTGTAGGGAAACCGGCTCCACCACGACCTCTAATTTTTGAATTTTTTACTTCATTAATAATTTGTTCGGGAGAAAAACGAATAAGTTTTTTTAATGCATTCCCATTTTTATATTCCGAAAAAAGAACAGCTCCTTTTTTACGGATATTGTTTTTTACTTCCGATTTCATTTCGGTATTTGCACCATCTCCATAATTTTTTACGAGTTCGGCAACATTTTTTCCTGATTTAAATGCTGTTACCAAATCTTTTACTTTTTGAGAAGTTAAAGAAGTGAAAACGGTACCGTTAATTATAGCGGCGGGCTCTTGATCGTTCATCCCAATACAAGCAGTATCGTGAAGCCCGATTAATCCATCTGAAGTAACTTCTCCGAATTTACATCCGGCTTCTTTTTCAAAAACTTTTGCAATTTCTTCTCTTCCCATCATACAAGCAACAGCACTATTATTTAAGTAAACAGTATATTTACCTGTTGGTTTGCATGTGAAAAAATGATAGAATGACATGGTTTGCTCTATATCTACTTTTGATAGTTTGAGCTCTTTTGAAAGAATGTTTACTGCTTCAGACGGAATGTGTTTAAATTCGTTTTGCACATCTAACAGAATATCCATCAAACGAGATGGATTCTTTCCATATTTTGCAGCAATTTCTTTCGAGAAATTTTCAATATTGGCCATTTTTCCTCCCTAATGAAATTTTTAATATTTATTTTTATTTGTTTATTTATTAACAACTGATAGCAAAAATATATAAATTTTTCATAATTCAAAACTTTGTTTATGTTAATTTAATCAAAACATATCGACATTTTTTCTAAAATCGCCTTGTGTTTATGTTATCGTATTAATTTCAGCGACTTATGAGTTTTTTGTATTGGTAAAGTATTAATAAACATATTTTTTAGGTCTCAATATGTATCTTTCTTTTAAATTTAGCGTATTATTAAAAAAAACGATAGTATTATTTCGAAATTTTTAAAATATTTTCATAAAAGTCATAACGAGTTAATTCCTTTAATTACGTTATCGCGTATTGTTTTGCGCCCATTTAAACTAAATGATGCAAAAAGGGTTCAGTTTCTTGCAGGCGATATTTCTATTGTTTCTGGTGCTATTAATATTCCATATCCTTATTTGGATGGTATTGCAGAATCATGGATAAGTACTCATAACAAAGAATATAAAAAGGGGAATTCTCTTATTTTAGCCATCACGTTAAAAGAGAGTGGGTTGTTAATCGGTTCTGTTGGATTATATGTGAATAAAATTCATCAAAATGCAGAGCTCGGTTACTGGATTGGTAAAGATTATTGGGGAAATGGATATTGCTCCGAAGCGGTATCCGGTATTATAAATTATGCATTTACCCACATGAACTTAAATAAAATATTTGCTAATTTCTTAACACGAAACAGCGCTTCTGGAAGGGTACTTATAAAAAATGGATTTAATAAGGAAGGTTTTTTTAAAAAACATATTAAATATGCCGATTCTTTCGAAGATGTTGAATGTTATAGTCTTCTAAAAGAGGATTATTCCTTGTCTGCTAAAAATACCTAAACTTTTTTTACAAATCTTTTTTAATCTTTTCTTCAATTATTTATATATTCGTTTTTCAAAATTCATTTTATGAAAAATACGCACATTATTATATTGTTTTTTATGATTTCAATAGGAATTTCTTCGTGTATTACATCCAAAAAAGAGGTCGACTTAATTCTTTATAATGCAAAAGTTTATACTGTAGATTCTGCTTTTTCTATACAAGAATGTGTTGTTATTGATTCTGGCTATATTCTAGAAACCGGACAACAGGACGTTTTATTAAAAAAATATAATACCAAAAAATCAATCGATTTAAAAGGGAAATATGTATATCCCGGTTTTATAGATGCGCATTGTCATTTTTTTGGCTATGCTATCGATCAGTTAGAAGCAGATGTGGCAGATACCAAATCGTTTGATGAAGTCATAGAAACTTTACAAAATTTTAGTAAGAATAATAAAAATAAATGGATTGTTGGAAGGGGATGGGATCAGAATGATTGGGAGGTAAAAGAATTTCCAAATAAAAGAAAACTCGATTCTGTTTTTAAAGATATTCCCGTTTTTCTTACCCGAGTTGATGGACATGCAGCTCTTGTTAACAGCAAAGCGCTTGAAATTGCAGGAATTACCAAAGATACAAAAATAGAAGGTGGGAAAATTTATCTCCATAATAATGAACCTAGCGGTATATTAATCGATAATGCGATAGAATTAGTAAGTAAACATATTCCCAAAACATCGGTGGAGGATAGTAAAATTGCATTAATAACAGCAGCTGAAAAATGTTTTGCTGTTGGATTAACTTCTGTTGGAGATGCCGGTCTCGACAAAGAGATGGTTTTATTGATTGATTCTCTTCATAAAAAAGGGGAACTTAAAATGAAGATTTATGCGATGTTAAATCCAACTACAGAAAATCTGGAAACATTTATGAATAAAGGGATTTACAAAACCCCGTATTTAAATATTCGTTCTGTGAAATTATTTGCCGATGGAGCACTTGGCTCTCGTGGAGCTTGTCTTATTGAACCATACAGCGATGATACCGATAATTACGGAATTATTATAAATAAAGAAAGCTATTACCACGAAATCTGTGAACAAGCCTATAAAAAAGGGTATCAGGTAAATACGCATGTTATTGGCGATTCCGCCATGCGTATGATGCTGAATATATATTCAACATATTTAAAATCATTGAACGATTTACGATGGAGAATTGAACATGCACAAGTAGTTTCTCCTGTTGATCTTTCTAAATTTGCCACATACTCTATTATTCCGGCTGTAAATACAGTACATGCCACTTCCGATATGTATTGGGCAGAAAAAAGACTTGGCCCTAATCGTATTAAATATGCGTATGCTTATAAAGATTTATTAACACAGAATGGATGGTTGTGTAATGGAAGCGATTTTCCCGTTGAAAAAATAAACCCTTTACTTGGATTTTACGCAGCTGTTTCAAGAAAAGATTTACAACAATTTCCGGAAAACGGATTTCAGAAAGAGAATGCATTAACTAGAACAGAAGCATTAAAAGCAATGACCATTTGGGCTGCTAAATCGTTTTTTGAAGAAAATGAAAAAGGTAGCATCGAAAAAGGGAAATATGCCGATATCGTTGTAGCTGATCAAGATTTGATGTCAGTTGAAGAACATAAAATCCCTAATACTAAAATTACAATGACTTTTATAAACGGACAGCTTGTTTATTCAGTAAAATAAGTAAGAATATGTTCGTTCAAATTTTTCAAAAATCTATTTATGTGAGGTTTATGAAGTTTTTTTAATATAAGTAGTTGTCCTTTTTTTAGATAAAAACTTTCCTATTATATTGTAATTTCCAAATATTTTCTTAATTTTGCAACCCCTTATAATATTTTTTTAAAAATAAACGGATTATTAATCTCTTCCGCCATTCAATTTAGTTTAAATATAGGGGAATTGAAAAAGCGGAATACAAGTAATTAAATGAATGACAGAAAATGAAAATGTAACGGATGTTACAAACCTTGAAATTGTTGAAGAATCAACAAAAACAAACAATGTGCCCGAAAATTTTGATTGGGATTCTATTGGAAAAAAACACGACAATTACAGTAAAGAAGAAAGAACCAAATTAGAAGAAATTTATAATCAAACATTAAGTTCGGTTATAGAACATGAAGTAATTGATGGTACTGTAGTTGCTAAAAACAATAGAGAAGTAGTTGTTAATATCGGTTACAAATCCGATGGAATTATTCCATTATCGGAATTGCGATATAATACAAATCTTAAAATTGGTGATACCGTTGAGGTTTATGTTGAAAGTCAGGAAGACACAAGCGGACAATTAATTTTATCTCATAAAAAAGCAAGAGTATTGCGTTCATGGGAAAGAGTTAATAATGCTTTAACCAACGATGAAATTATTCAAGGTTTTGTTAAATGTAGAACCAAAGGGGGTTTAATTGTTGACGTATTTGGAATTGAAGCTTTCTTACCCGGTTCACAAATTGATGTGAAACCTATTCGCGATTATGATATTTTTGTTGGTAAAACAATGGAATTTAAAGTGGTTAAAGTTAACCATGAATATAAAAACGTAGTTGTTTCGCATAAAGCACTTATTGAAGCAGAACTAGAACAACAGAAAACAGAAATTATTAGTAAACTGGAAAAAGGACAAATCCTTGAAGGTACCGTTAAGAATATAACTTCTTACGGTGTATTTATCGATTTAGGTGGTGTTGATGGATTAATTCATATTACCGATTTATCATGGGGAAGAATTAATCATCCAGAAGAAATAGTTCAATTAGATCAAAAAATTAATGTTGTTATTCTTGATTTTGATGATAACAAAAAAAGAATTGCACTTGGCTTAAAACAATTATCATCACATCCATGGGATTCATTGGATGCAAATATGAAAATTGGTGATAAAGTAAAAGGCAAAGTTGTTGTAATTGCCGATTACGGTGCATTTATAGAAATAGCTCCTGGAGTAGAAGGATTAATTCATGTTTCTGAAATGTCGTGGTCGCAGCATTTACGTAGCGCTCAAGATTTCTTAAAAGTGAGCGACGAAGTAGAAGCAATTATTCTTACACTCGACAGAGAAGAACGTAAAATGTCGCTTGGTATAAAACAGCTTATTCCTGATCCATGGACTAATATCGTTTCTAAATACCCTGTTCAATCTAAACATAAAGCCATTGTTCGTAATTTCACTAACTTCGGTATTTTTGTTGAATTAGAAGAAGGTGTTGATGGATTAATTCATATTTCAGATTTATCTTGGTCTAAAAAAATTAAACATCCTGCTGAATTTACCAAAATTGGTGAAGAAATCAATGTAATTGTATTAGAAGTGGATGTTGAAAATAGAAGACTAAGCCTAGGACATAAACAATTAGAAGAAAATCCATGGGATGTTTTCGAAACCGTATTTGCTATTGATTCTATTCATAAAGGAACCATTGTTTCTTCCGCAGAAAAAGGCGTTGTTGTTGCACTTCCATACGGTGTAGAAGGATTTGCTCCTTTACGTCATATTGTTAAGGAAGACGGAACTACAGCCAATGTTGAAGAAACGATAGACTTTAAAGTAATTGAATTCTCAAAAGAAAACAAAAAGATTATTGTTTCTCATAGTAAAATAGCGCAAGATAAAGTATCTACAGAAAAATCTACAGAAAAATCTGCTGAAAAATCGAAAGAAAAAACCACCAAAAAAGCAGTTAAAAAGATAAAAGATAATCTTGAAAAAACAACGCTTGGTGATTTGGATGTTTTAGCTAATTTAAAAGCAGATATGGATCAAACAGAAAAAGATTCTAAAAAAGCCAAAGGTTCTAAAAAAGAAACAAGTGCTGATGAAAATGAAGAATCTGCCGAAGAAAACAACGGATAAACACGTTGTATAAATAATTTAAAAGGATGTATCAAAAACAGATACATCCTTTTTTTATGAATATATTTTGAGGTGAATTGAAATACATTATTTTTGCATAAATATAAAACAGGAAACATGTTAGTAGAAAAAAAAGTAAAAAAAGAGGCGTTTACTTTTCTGCCAGAAGATATATTAAACTCAGCCAATACGCTTATTCACATAGATGATTTAGAAGCTCGAAAAATGGTATATGGGAATGACAAATTTGAAGAAATTTTAGGGTTTACAGCAGCAGAAGTAATTGAAATGGAACATGAATACATTCAGAAATATTATCATCCCGACGATTTAGTTAAGATTCCGGAGATTATTGATTTTTTTAAAGGAAATAAGAATAACAAACATACGACTCTTTTCAGGGTAAAACACAAAAATGGGGAATGGGTATATTTTATAACAACACGGTCTTTATTAAATATAGATTCAAACCAAAACAGATTTGTAGTATCTGTTTCTATAAATGTTACCGAACAAATAGATTGTGGCTTAAAACACGAAGAGTACAATAAAATTAGGAAAGCAGAAAGAAATAGAGATGTTATAGAAAAATTTACGAATAGAGAAAAAGAAATTATTTCTTTATTTGCCAGCGGACATACCAATACACAAGTTGCCGAAAAGCTTTTTCTATCGATTAAAACTGTTGATAACCATCGGACCAATATTCTACGTAAATCAGAAGCCCGTAATATTGCAGAACTAATAAATTTTGTAAAAGATATAGGGTTGGTATAATATAGAAGTTAATATTCTGAGTTTTGAAAACTCGCGCAAACAATGGAAAAATGAATATCCAATGTCCAATTTTCAATTTTGAATTTCCAAGTAATAAAAACGAACCCAAGTATTCCAAGGTAAAAAATTAATAACGCGCATTAAAGCTGTTTGCGCTCGTTAGCCATATTTATTCACTATCGTATCTTCCACAAAAAAAATCTATACAAAAAAAGAGGGTTTCATTTAGAAACCCTCTTTTATATTTAATCTATTTCTATTTATCCGGAAATTCGGGAATTCCGGGTAATTCTTTATAGTTCTTTAATTCTTCTTGTATATGTTTTATAGCTGCATTTAATTGTTCATCTTCTCCCATATATTCTTTCGCTGGATCGTTGTCAACTTCAATATCGGGATCTACTCCATATCCTTCAATTATCCATCCTTCTCCATCGCTGCTATAATGACCGAATTCAGGTCTCATTAAATACCCTCCATCCATTAATGGTAAGGTTCCTCTTATGCCAATAACTCCACCCCACGAACGTTTACCAATAAGTTTTCCTAAGCCTAATTTCTTAAATTTATAAGGGAACAAATCACCGTCTGATGCGGAATAGTTATCAATTAAACAAACAATAGGCCCATTTACAGCACTTTCCGGACTTTTTTCAGCGGCTGTGTTTCTCGACATTCCCATAATAGCTACATCTCTCATTAATCGGTCTAGTATCATCGGAGAAACATTTCCTCCTCCATTTCCACGGTCATCAATAATAAAAGCCTTTTTGTTTTTCTGAGGATAAAAATATTTGGCAAATTCGTTTAGCCCAACAACACTCATATCGGGAATGTGAACATACCCAACTTGACCGTTGGTAGCGTCACTTACCTTTTTTATGTTTTTTTGAACCCAATTATAATAATATAATTCTGCTTCGTCTGAAATAGGTACTATAATAACTTTTCTGCTTCCGCTTTTGGAAGGAGTAGAATTAACAGTCAGTTCCACTTGACTACCTGCTGTATTAACCAACAATTCATAAATGTCACCAGTTTCCTTAACAGATGTTCCATTAATGGCAATAATATATTCGCCTTCATTTACATCAACACCTACTTCGGTAAGTGGTGAACGTGCTTTATTCCGCCAATTTTCTCCTTCTAATATTTTTTCAATTTTAAAATATCCCGATTTATCTTTCAATACGGTAGCCCCTAATAAGCCGGTATTTATGCTAGTTAGTTCCGGTTCATCTCCTCCGCCAATGTAGGCATGTCCAACATTTAATTCGCCAATAAGTTCTCCAATAACATAAGTTAAGTCGGCACGATGATTAATATAGGGTAATAAAACAGCATATTTCTCTTTCATATTATTCCAGTCAACTCCATGCATATCGGGATCATAAAAGAAATCACGCATTTGTCGCCAGCATTCGTTATATATTTCTTTCCATTCGGCTTTTTGATCTACCCATATTTTCATATTCGATACATCTACACTTTCTTTTAAGTCAAGTGATGCTTTAGGAAGGTCAATAACATAATAGTATCCATCTTTACGAAGAAACATTTTTTTATGGTCAGCTGTTATTTCATAATTATTACAATTACCAAGTTTTGTTTCTTTTTTATTTTTAAGGTCGAATACCATTAACGATGCTTTCTTTTCCGTTTCTGAACGTTTTATGTAGTAAACATTTTCACTAATAGTCGTAATATTAAAATAACGACCTGCATCAATAGGGAGAACAACAATGCGATTTTTTATTCCGGTTGTATCTATTTTAATATCTTTCGTTATTGTTGTTTCAGTTGTTTTTGTTTTTCCTTTGGTATCTTTTTTATCTAATTCTTTGGCTGTTTCTTTTTCTTCTTCTTTGCTTAAAACAACCTCATCGTTTTCGGGTTTAAGCGGATTGATTGTAGCTTTAGCAAGTGTTACAAAATAGACTTTACTCATATCGGTATAAGCATGGTTCCATTCGGTCCAGCTATAGGTAGGATTAAAATCCCGATCGGAAGAAAAAAACAGAAATTTGCCGTCGCTGCTAAACGAAGGACTTCCCGAATCGTACCATCCATCGGTTACTTCGCATTTAGCCTTGGATGATAGTTCATAAAGATAAATTTTATTCATGGAAGATTGGGTAGGAAATGTATAAGCAAGCCATTTACTGTCGGGCGACCAGCAATATTGCGTAAATTCACCGTCTTTACTGTAATCTACTTGCGTTACTATTTTAGTTGAAATATCGATGTATTGTAATCGCAGTTTTTTATCGGCCCATAAAATATATTTGCTGTTAGGCGACCACTCTAAGTAGTATTTATAGGTGTCGGAATTTTTGGTTAACTGAATGGGCTCAGAAGTTCCATTTTCATTCATAATATATATTTCATCTTCTCCTGTTATATCAGAGATAAACGCAATATTCTTGCCGTCGGGCGACCAAGCTACATTTCGGTCGTGCGTTCCGGACGTTTTGGTTAGGTTTCTGGTAATACCTGATTTAACGGGTACAGTAAAAATATCACCTCTTGCATCAAAAGAAATTCTTTTCCCATCGGGAGAAATAGAAGAAGAGTTAATATATTCGCTTGCATCTTTAAGCTTGTCGCGACCCGAAACTTGGTCGTCGGTAATAATAATTTTTACTTTTTCCGATTTCTGTGTTGTTAAATCGAAAACATAAATATAACCGCTATTTTCGAATACAATAGCGTTATCGCCTAAGGATGGAAATTTAATATCATATTCGGTAAAGTTGGTTACTTTTTTAGTCTCTTTGCTTGTTATATCGTAGCAGAAAAGATTCATAATGCGGTCGCGATCGGAGATAAAATAAATTTTATCTCCAACCCACATGGGCATAATATCTTGAGCATCGTTATTGGTTATGTTTATTGTTTTTTTACTAGAAAAGTCGTAAATCCAAATATCGTCGGCCATGCCTCCTTTATAGTATTTCCATGTTCTGAATTCTCTAAAAACACGATTGTAGGCAAGTTTTGTTTTTTCTTTATTATAGGAACAAAATCCGCCCGATGGGAGAGGGAGTTCTTCTGAAAGACCTCCGTTTGTTGAAGCAAGAAATAATTGACCTTTAAAATCGTTGAATGTTTGTTTTCGGGAACGGTAAACAATAGATGAATCGTCTCTCCAAGTCATAACAATATTATTAGGACCCATACGATCCGAAATGGCATCGCGCGATAAAGCCGCTGTATAAGTTAAACGGACAGGTTCGCCTCCTTCCGAAGGCATTGAATAAACTTCTGTATTGCCGTCGTATTGAGCTGTAAAAGCAATTTTTTTTCCGTTAGGCGAAAAACGGGCAAACATTTCATAACCAATATCGGTAGTTAATTTGCGAGCAGTACCGCCTAGTTTATCCACTGTATAGAGGTCGCCGGCATAGCTAAAAACGATTTGATTCCCGTGAATAGCAGGGAAGCGCATTAAACGAGCTTCTTCTTGTGCATTTAAGTGGCACATTATAAATGCAAATAAATTAAATAATAATATTTTTTTCATTGGATAAATTAGTTAGTTTTTACAAATTAATAAAAAATAAATGAAATTATTTTTGAAAATATTTTTTATTATGAACATAAGTTCATTATATTTGTAAAAAATATTCATTGAAAAAAACGAATGGCACGTCCTAAAAATAAACGAAAAATGGTTGCTCCCCCTAAATTTAAAGGGTTTAAGCCATATGGATATTATGCAAAAGAACAAAAAAATGTTATTTTGCTTTTTGAGGAATATGAAACGATTCGATTGTGTGATTATGAATTATTAACACAGCTTGAGGCGGCAAAATTTATGGGAATATCGCGTCCTACATTAACTCGTATATATGAAAGCGCCAGAAGAAAGATTTCAAAAGCATTTGTTGAGGCTCGAGCTATTGTAATTGAAGGAGGTCGAGTTTATTTTGATGAGGAATGGTATAATTGTAAAAAATGTGGTAGTTATTTTAATAATCCCAAAAAAGAAAAAGAAATTAAAAAATGTTTGTTATGTAATTCCATTCAAATATCAAAAATAAAAGAAACGATTAATAATGAATAGTTAAAACAAAATAACATGAAAATAGCAATAACATCAAAGGGGAAGTTAATTAATTCGAAGATCGATCAGCATTTTGCAAGGTGTGCTTATTTTTTTATAATTGATACCGATACAAATGAAATAGAAATCATTAAAAATATAAGTCGTTCCATGGAAAATGATGTAGGTTTAACCGTGGTTCAATTTTTATACGAATTGAATGTGGAAAGAATTATTTCGGGGGGATTTGGAATTAAAGCCAAATCGGAATTAGATAAGTTAGGAATTCAATTAGTTGTTGTTCAAAATATGAATAGTTCAATAGAAGAAATAATAAATAAGTTAAAAACGAATTTTAAAAAATAATAATATGTCGAAATTAAATAGAAAAGGACCAGAGGAAAAAGGCCCCGGTACCGGGAGAAAATTAGGTAAATGTTTTATAAAAGATAAGGATGATGATGTTTCTGTTCAAAAAGATGTTGGGATGGGGAAAAAAAGAAAAGTTGGAGGGGGTATAGGAAAGGGGAAAAGATTAAGGTGTTCTTTTAATTGTAATTTTTAATCAAATTATAATGGACGAAATAAGAGTTGCTATTCCAACAACGAATAGGAAAATCGAGGATCATCTTAAAGATTGTAGTTATTATACAATTTATTCGATAAAGTCTGGGAAAATTGTAGAACTGAATACAACAAAGGTATCTCAAAAATACACCAACAGTCACGAAATTATTAATTATTTATCTGAGTTGGGAATTCATGTTTTAATTGCTGGAAATATTCCTAGCTCGGAAATTGAAAAAATAGAATCTTTGAATATTAAAGTTTTACCTTATTATAATGGATCAATAAAAAGCTGTATATCAAAATATCTTCAAAATTTTTCTTTTGTACAGAAGAAAAGAAATGTTGGCTTAATTGATTTAATAAGTCGTGTTAAGAAAATAAATCATTAATAAAAAAATAAAATGGAAACTAAAAAATTAAAATTTAATTCAGCTTTAATTCATGGTGGCGATCATAAAGATGCTTTTGGTAGTGCAACTGTCCCAATTTATCAAACATCTACATTCGCATTTGAAAATGCAGATCATGGAGCGAAATGTTTTTCTGGAGAAAGCAACGGGTATATATATACAAGAATTGGAAATCCAACAATAAATGCATTAGAGCGATTGATAGCTGAATTAGAGAATGGATATGGTGGTATTGCTACCTCTTCGGGAATGGCGGCTATAAATACGGTATATATGGGGTTACTAAATCAAGGTGATCACATGATAAGTACAGGGGCTGTTTATGGGCCCGCAAGAAATGTGGTTGAAATGCATTTTTCAAGATTTGGCATACAATCTACCTATCTTGATACTTCGAATGTAAAAGAAATTGAAAATGCAATTCGTCCCAATACAAAATTGTTATATATTGAAACTCCGGCAAATCCAACTATGGATATAACTGATATTATGGCTTGTGCGAAAATTGTTAAGCAGAAAAATATCAAATTGGTAGTTGATAATACGTTTTGTAGTCCATACCTTCAAAATCCCCTTGACTTAGGTGCTGATGTAGTAATTCATTCGATGACAAAATTTATTAATGGGCATGCTGATATTGTTGCGGGGATTATTATTGCGAAAGATAAATTATTATATGATCAATTACGTTCCATGATGATTAATTTGGGTGGAAACATGGATCCTCATCAAGCCTATATGGTACATCGTGGAGTAAAAACCTTGTCGATACGTATTGAAAAGGCACAGGAAAATGCAATTAAAGTGGCAAAATATTTACAAAATCATCCATTGATAGCTTGGATTAAATACCCCGGTTTGGAAACGCACCCGCAATATAATTTAGCTTTAAAACAGATGAAAGGACCAGGTACAATGATTAGTTTTGGTTTAAAAGGAGGGTACGAATCAGCTAAAAAGTTAATGAATAATGTTCAACTTGCTATATTGGCAGTATCTTTAGGCGGGGTTGAAACATTAATACAACATCCGGCATCAATGACGCATGCTAAAGTTTCAAAAGAATCTAAGCAAAAAGCCGGTATTACAGACGATCTTATTCGCCTTTCCGTTGGAATTGAAGATGTAGATGATATTTTAAATGATTTAAGAAATGCACTAGAGAAAATTTAGTTTTAAAAAAAATAATTTAATATGAAAATTGCAATAACATCAACAGGAAATACATTAGAGTCAATAATAGATAGTCGATTTGGTCGTTGTGCATATTTTGCTGTTTACGACA
This sequence comes from Bacteroidales bacterium, assembly GCA_035421345.1. Classification (GTDB taxonomy): domain Bacteria; phylum Bacteroidota; class Bacteroidia; order Bacteroidales; family CG2-30-32-10; genus DAOLWT01. Next base: position 1,124 of record DAOLWT010000017.1, on the reverse strand, counting down.
CGATGAACAAAACAACGGTTTTTATTCCAAATCATAATCAAAATGCAGATGGGGGTGCTGGCCCTGCTTCTGTTCAAACAATTTCATTGCAAGGCGTAAAAAAAGTAATATCTGGGGAATTTGGTGTTAAAGTGAAACCATTGTTTGATAGTTTGAATATTGAAACAGTAATAATAAAAGAACAGGAACGAACCGTTAAAAGTATAATAGAATCATTAATATAATTTAATAATATGAATAAAAATCCTCTTCTTATTTTAAAAGATTGGGAAACCCGAATCGAAACGGTTGCTTTTACAACAATTAGTAAAAAGAATATTCCCATTACGATAGATGTTTCTTGTATTTCTAAATATGATGAATATATTTTTTATTATAATCGATAATTTTTTTAAAACAAAAGAAAATATCCTTGCCGGAAGTAAAGCATTTATAATGTTTATGGATAAAAAAGAGAAATCTTATCAGCTAAAAGGGTTTGTGAAATATGAAAAGCAAGCTATTTATTTTGAAAATATGAAAAAAATGGAATATAAAATTACTTCTTGGACATCTTGCTGTTATTTTTGAATTAGATGCAGTTTATATGGGAGAAATATAAAATTTGTAATTAATATAGAATAATAAAAAAGGAGGTTAAAATGAATATTATCAATAATATATTATCAAATGGAAGAATGAGAGGTTTTAGAAACCGTCGTTTTTCAAATGAAAATTCTCGTAAGTTTAATTTTGATAATAATTATGAGAAAAACACAAATGCTTTTCTTTTCCGTTGTGTGAGAGGGTGGCATAATAGAAAAAATATAGGCAGTGCAAGATTTTTGCAATGCCTTCATTTACAGCAACGAAATAGATTAAGAGGAAGTTATAAAATAAATAATTAAAATTTTAAATAAAAAAGAAATGAATAAAAAAATTGCGATACCATTAGAAAATGGGTTATTATGTTCACATTTTGGACATTGTGAGAAATTTGCCATCGTGGAAATTAATAATAATGTTATTACCAATATAACAGAAGTAATACCCCCGGAGCATGTGCCTGGATTATATCCAAAATGGGTTGCACGATTTGGAGTAACCGATGTAATTGCCGGAGGTATGGGCGAAAAAGCTATTAC
>DAOLWT010000016.1:1202-17018 GCA_035421345.1 Bacteroidales bacterium | reverse complement strand
TTTACGGTAAATATTCAATTTGGAGCTATTTTATCTGTTATTATTCTTTATTGGAAACATTTCTTTCAGTCCGTTCATTTTTATTACAAACTTTTTGTCGCTTTTATTCCGGCAGCTATTATTGGTTTTTTGTTAGGAGATTATATTGATGCCATGTTAGAAAATGTGGTTGTGGTGGCTGTTTCATTGGTAATAGGAGGGATTATACTATTATTTGTGGACAACTGGTTTAAAAATGCCGACGATACCCAAAAAGAAGTAAGCTATAAACAAGCACTTAAAATAGGCTTTTTTCAATGTATTGCCATGATACCCGGTGTTTCTCGATCTGCAGCAACCATTATTGGAGGACTTTCGCAAAAATTAAACCGAAAGTATGCTGCTGAATTCTCTTTTTTTCTAGCAGTTCCTACTATGTTTGCTGCCTCAGCGTATAAACTTTTAAAAACCTACGAAGTTATCGACGCTACTAATATTAAAATATTGATTGTAGGCAACATAACTGCTTTTGTTGTTGCTTTAATTGCCATCCGCACTTTTATCACATATTTACAAAAACATGGTTTTAAACTATTTGGTTATTATCGCATTATTTTGGGTTTAGTCATACTTTTACTATTATTATTCGGAATTCCCTTAAATTTAGGTTTATAATTATGGCATTCGATTTTGATGTAGGTTCCGTTCTGTTAATTGATAAACCATACCAATGGACTTCTTTTGATGTAGTAAATAAAGTACGATGTTTGATTAAACATCATAAGCATATAAAAAAAATTAAGATAGGTCATGCAGGGACTTTAGATCCCTTGGCAACAGGATTACTAATCTTATGTACAGGAAGTTATACTAAGAAAATTGATGAATATCAAGGGATGGAAAAAGAGTATACAGGAACTTTTGTATTAGGAGCTACAAGGCCTTCTTATGATAAAGAAACTGAGATAGATAACACATTTGATATATCAACTATAACAGAAGATCAAATTTATCAGGTTGCAAAAACATTTGTTGGCAATTCAAATCAAGTTCCTCCCCAATTCTCAGCTAAAAAAATAAATGGAGAAAGAGCTTATGAATCAGCAAGAAAAGGAATAAACCTAAAAATTGAACCCAAACAAATTTTTATACGAGAATTTGAGATTACCAAAATACAACTACCCTTTTTTTATTTTAGAATAATCTGTTCTAAAGGAACTTATATAAGATCACTTGCAAACGATTTTGGAATAAAATTGCATAATGGAGCTTATTTGGATACGTTAAGAAGAACAAGCATAGGAAATTACCATGTAAATGATGCTTTTTCTATGGAAACAATTGAAAAACTCATTGCACAATAAATGAGCGATTTTCCGTTATAATAATAATTAACTATTATTAAGATAATTTTTGCAAAATTTATACTAAAATAGTGGACTTCGCCTCCTCAATATTGTATATTTGCAAAGCGTAAAGAACAATATTAACCCGTATTAATTTTTATATAAATGAAATTATCCGATTTCAGGTACCATTTACCTCAGGAACTTATTGCCAATTACCCATCAAAAAACCGAGAGGAATGTAGGTTAATGGTCCTTAATAGAAAAAAGCAAACTATTGAACACAAAACTTTTAAAGATATTATATCCTATTTTGGCGACGGAGATGTTATGATTATAAATAACACTAAAGTTTTTCCTGCTCGTTTATATGGAACCAAAGAAAAAACCGGTGCTAAAATTGAAGTCTTTTTATTAAGAGAACTTAATCATGAAGCTCGTTTATGGGATGTATTAGTAGATCCTGCCCGTAAAATTAGAATAGGCAATAAATTGTATTTTGGCGACAACGATGAATTAGTTGCAGAAGTAATTGATAATACGACTTCTAGAGGTAGAACGTTACGTTTTTTATTTGACGGACCTTACGAAGATTTTAAAAAAACCATTGAAACAATGGGAGAAACTCCTCTGCCTAAATTAATTAAACGTCCGGTCGAAAAAGAAGACAAAGACCGCTATCAGACTATATATGCAAAAAATGAAGGTGCGGTAGTTGCTCCAACTGCAGGATTGCATTTTAGTCGGGAGCTCATGAAAAGATTAGAGCTAAAAGGTTTAACGTATGCTGAAATAACTTTACATATTGGGTTAGGAACGTTCAGAAGTGTAGATGTTGAAGATCTTTCTAAACATAAAATGGATTCGGAACAAGTCATAATTGATGAAAAAGCAACTCAAATAGTAAATGCTGCAAAAGAAAAGAAGAAAAAAATATGCGCCGTTGGTACAACTGTTTCAAGAGCTATTGAAACATCGGTTTCTATTTCGGGAATGCTAAAACCGTATAATGGTTGGACAAATAAATTCATATTCCCTCCTTACGATTTCAGTGTGGCTAACAGTATGATATCTAACTTTCATCTGCCTCAATCAACTTTAATGATGCATGTTGCTGCTTTTGCCGGTTTCGATTTTTTAATGAAAGCTTATAAAGAAGCTGTAAATGAGAAATATAAATTTTTCACTTACGGCGATGCCATGTTAATTATATAATTTTAAACCTGTCGTTCAGACAGGTTTTTTAATACATATCTTCTTTTTGAAAAAATATGTAATAATAGCTGCCGGCGGTATCGGGAAAAGAATGATATCTGATACTCCCAAACAATTTCTTTGTTTGAAAGGAATTCCTATTCTAATAAGAAGTATTTCTATATTTGTAAACTACGATGAAAAAATTCAGGTAATTCTTGTTTTACCTTCCGATCAAATAGATCTATGGAAAGAAATATGTAAAAAATATTCCGTTAATATACCTCATACTATTGTTTTAGGAGGAGAAACCCGCTTTCATTCAGTAAAAAACGGATTATCACATATTCAGGATAATAATTGCTTAATAGCGGTGCACGATGCAGCCAGACCATTGGTTTCAACAAACGTAATTGATCAAGCATTTAAATGTGCAGAAAAAAACGGATCTGCTATTCCTTGTATTAAAATTACAGATTCTATTCGAATTATTGAAAATGAAATTTCAAAACCGATTAACAGAAATAAGCTCGTTGCCATTCAAACACCGCAATGTTTTAAAGGAGCCCTAATACAAGAAGCATATAAACAGCCTTATTGTGTTGAATTTACTGATGACGCCACTGTAGTAGAAAACATGGGAACTAAAATATCGTTAATTAACGGAAATTCTGAAAATTTTAAAATTACAACTCCTTTAGATTTACTTTTTGCCGAAGCATTATTAAAAAAATAAAATTCTTTCTCTATTTTTTTATTATCCTTCCTTTCCATTCAAATTTAGCAAAAGAACCTAAAAGCGAAGTAAAAACAATATATACAGGATATATTATTTGTAAAGGTAAATAAAAAAGCATCAACTCTTTTTTACGTGTAAACGATGTTATTCCCCATAACAAAGGAAAATCGATAATGCATTTGAATAAAAACAATAAAACAGTTATTTTTAAAAATAAGACATTTGTAAACGACCCCAAAAATCCGGCAAGTAATAAGAAATTATAAAGGAAAATAAGGATTGCAACAAAAATAGTAAACCAATTGGAATACCCTTTAGTTTTAGAAACCCATCGTTTGCGTTGATTTATAAAAGCATTCAAGGTATCTTGGGCTTTTGTATATACTAAGGCATTATTACTTTTTAAAAAAACAATTTTTCCATTTAATTTTTTCTTAATCTGGTGCATTAAAAAAACATCGTCACCTGAAGAATAATTTTTATTTTCCTCAAACCCACCTACATTCAAATACATTTTTTTTTCATATGCTAGGTTTGCTCCATTGCACATAATTGGAAAGCCTAAACGAATAGATGCGGCACCGGAAGCGATTAAGCTTAAAAACTCTAAACTTTGCCATTTCTGAAAAATATTTTTTTCATTATAAAAACAAACCGGTCCAACAATCATAGCTGGTTTTTCTTTTTCATATAAAGCAACTATACTCCCAATCCATTTTTCCGACATTATGCAATCAGCATCAGTTGTAATAATTAAATCTCCTTCGGTTATTTTAATCGCTTCATGAATAGCTTGTTTTTTGGATGAAAGATTTAGCAGTTTAAGTTCAAGAACTGTTATTTTTATTTGAAGATGCTCTTTAATAAAGCTATTTACAAGCGCCATTGTATTATCGCTTGAAGAATCATCAACCACAATAATTTCGAACAAACTAGCGGGGTATTGTTGTTGACACATTTTATCTAAACAAGTCAAAATATGATTTGCCTCATTACGAACAGGAAGGATAATAGAAACTTTTGTTTTAGGCAGATACAAAGATGTCTTAAGCAATTTCAACCGATACCACGAAATATTATATAGTCCTATTAATATAATATAACATAAAGCAATGGCTGCAATAATAATATATACAATACTCATTAAGTAATATCGTTTTTTCTAAAAAATTTTAATCTAAATACAAAAATAGCACCCGTAATTGCCGGTATAACCAAGTTAATAATCCATAAAACAGTAGTGGCGGTAATAATTCCCATATCATAGGAACACAATATACCGAGTGAAGTAAAATAAAGTCCAATAAAATAAAGCGACACAGAGCCTCTTATCCCTAATTCGGTAAGTGCAATTGTTGGAATAGCAGCCATTACCAAATAAATTATGGTTATTAATAAAAATGCATCATTATAAGGGATAGGAACTTTAAAAAAACGTAACAAAATATAAAACTGTGTAACAAAAACGAAATATCTAGCAACACTTAACCCTAAAACAATGAATAATTCTTTTTTCTTATAAAACGAAAAAATACGACCATACCGACTAATTTTTTTAAATTTTTTAGGCAGTTTATATATTACTTTTGAAAGTACCGAGATATTTAAAAAAACAAGTAATAATAATACAGCTAATAATGCAATAATTAAAATTAATCCCCATAAATAATAAGCCGGATTCTGATCGATAAAAATATATTTTTTAGCAAAAAAAACAAAACCAATAGATCCGGCAATAATAGTTACCATTAGTTGACTCATACTTCCTAACATTGTAATAAGTACCCCTTCCCAACGACTTGCTTTTTCCAAAACAAATACTCTGCCGGCATATTCTCCAATTCTATTGGGTGTAAATATACTTACCGTAATACCAGACAAAACAGCTACTAATGATTTAAAAAAAGGAACTTTTTCAATTTTACGGATTAAAAATCTCCATTTAATGGTCTCTAATGTCCAATTTAATAACATTAAAATAAGCACTCCTCCTAAGGGTTTAATAAATGAACGATGGTACAGGTTTTGAGTAAACAACTGTAGCATTTCATCTATATTTTCCTTTACTATTAATCGTCTATATATAAAACCAAAAGCCAGAATAATTATAGTGATTTTAATAATTAGACTATAAATTTTAATTATTTTTGTTTTCTTAATCATTCATTTATATTAATGTCGGAACGAATTATTTTAGGAATAGATCCCGGAACAAATATATTAGGTTATGGAATAATTTTTTCCAAAGATAATTCAATTCGTTTAATTAAGATGGATGTTATCAATCTTTCTAAAATTGATAGTCAGGCATTAAAATTAAAAAATATTTTCGAATCTTGTTTAGCAATAATTGATGAATATAAACCCGACGAACTTTCTATTGAAGCTCCCTTTTTTGGAAAAAATGTTCAGTCGATGCTTAAATTAGGCAGAGCACAAGGGGTAGCAATAGCTGCGGCTTTATATCGATCTGTACCTATTTTTGAATATTCACCCCGAAAGATTAAACAGTCAATTACCGGCAAAGGGAATTCATCCAAAGAACAAGTAGCTGCAATGTTATACGGTTTATTGAAAATTAAAGAAGCTCCAAAATACTTAGATGCAACAGATGGTTTGGCTGCCGCGGTATGTCATTGTTTTCAAAATACCCATATTGTTAAAGGGAAAAGCTATACCGGATGGAAATCTTTTTTATCTGAAAATCCGGATCGTTTAATGAAAAATAAATCTTAAAGTGCTTTTGCAATTTTTTGAGCAATTTCAATAAATTCCTCTTTTGCTAATTTAAGTTTAGGTTTACTGAAATCGATATCTAAGCCCCCATTGATAGGGATTAAATGAATGTGTGCATGAGGTACTTCCAACCCAATAACTGCTACGCCAACCTTTTTACAGTTAATTGTTTTTTTAATGGCTTTTGCAATTTTTTTAGCAAATACGAACAGTTCTTTATATAATTCATCCTCTAAATCAAAAAGATTATCAATCTCTTTTTTAGGCACAACCAAAACATGCCCTTTTGCTAGGGGGTTTATGTCTAAAAAAGCATAACAATAATCGTTTTCTGCTACTTTATAAGAAGGAATTTCTTCTTGAATAATTTTAGTAAAAATAGATGCCATAATAATTATCTGTTTACTTCAATAATTTCAAAATTAATAATACCTGCCGGCACTTGTATTTCTACTTTATCTTTTACTTTTTTCCCAAGTAATCCTTTTGCAATAGGTGAAGTAACCGATATTTTACCATCTTTTAAATTGGCTTCACTTTCCGGTACAATCGTGTATGAAATGGTGGTATTATTTTTAAGGTTTTTTAATTTTACTTTCGATAAAATTAAAATTTTTGAATTATCTAATTTCGATTCATCTATTATTTTTGCGTTGCTAATTAACTCTTCCATTTTAGAAATTTTCAATTCTAGCATCGATTGTGCATTTTTCGCTGCATCATATTCTGCATTTTCCGACAAATCACCTTTATCACGGGCTTCAGCAATCTGTTGAGAAATGGAAGGTCGTTCAATTGATTTTAATTTATTAAGGTCATCTTTTAACTTATCTAATCCTTCTTTCGTGTAATATTGAATCTCTGCCATAATAATAATTTATTAAAAAAATTGATTTTACTGTTATTTATTAAGATAAAAAATCCCGTAAATTCGGGACTTTGCAATAAGAAGAAAATTAATTAATTTTTTTACTTACGGGTTATTCTAAAATTATTTGCTTTTTTAGAAGATATTTAAGAATCCTTAAGCGTATAAAGGTTTTCATAAACCTATTCATGAATAATTCAATAGTTATATTATGTAATGCGTGTTGCATGATTCCCATTTTTTAAAAAAGTGTATAAAATTAAGCATAAAATTATAAATAGCCAAATTATTAAGAAATGTTAATTTGTTTAAATTAACATAATATACTGAAAATAAATTATTTATAAAATTATTCTACCTTGGAATACCCCTTTAAACGTGCTTTAATTTTTTTTATTAAACCATCTTTTTAGAAAAAAAACTTTTTCTCTTTTAGAGAAATCTTTTGATTTTCGAAGTGTTTCTTTCATTTTTTTTCTGGTTTCTTTGGTTTGGCTTTTATGATGCCGTTTTATTGCATTTTGGTAATTATTTAGGGCTTCTTCGTCTTTTTTTATTTTAGCTTTTTCTACTTTTTTAGCTCTTTTTTTTGCATTCCCTTGTGCATTCACACTCATAAAAAGAGGGAAACAACAAATAAGTAAAAAAATTATTTTTTTTGAGATTTTCATACCATAACTATTCTTTACAAAAATAAAACTATTTTAAATATGTTTTATTGTTTCTAATAATATGTTTTTTAGCAATTCTTTTCATAAATTTGTTTACTTATTATTTATTTATGAAGAAGTATAAAATTATTTATTTTTCTTTTCTTTTAAGCATTATTTTGGCAGTTATTCCTCAGTGCAAAAAAGATGTTGAAGATGAAATTCCTTATGCATATGTTAATTTTTATATTAATTTAAACTCTACTCAGTATATTGAATTAAATAATATTGGAAGTTATGCATATTTAACTGGTGGTGTTCGTGGTATAATTATTTACCGACGTTCTGTTGAAGAATTTAAAGCATTTGAACGAAATTGCCCGTATCAACCATATAACACCTGTGCCGATATACGTGTTGACCCCTCGAGTATTATGGCAGTAGATAGCTGTTGTGGTTCTCAATTTTTATTATTAGATGGTTCTATCATAAAAGGCCCTGCTACGCGTTTATTAAAACAATATAGAACAAATTTCGACGGAACGACCTTACATGTTTATAATTAAAAAAACCCTTGATAATTATTCAAGGGTTTTTTTAGATGTACGGGTTTATTTTTAGTATCTATAATGTTCTGGTTTGTAAGGACCATCAACCGAAACCCCTAAATAGTCGGCTTGTGTTTTGCTAAGTTTAGTCAATTTTACTCCAATTTTTTCTAGATGTAAGCGAGCTACTTCTTCATCGAGGTATTTGGGTAAACGATACACCTTTTTTTCATATTTATTTCTATTTTCCCATAAATCTATTTGTGCAAGCGTTTGATTAGTAAAAGAATTACTCATAACAAAAGAAGGATGTCCGGTTGCACAACCTAAATTTACCAATCTTCCTTCTGCTAATAAGAATATTTCATGTCCGTCGGGGAAAATATATTTATCTACCTGCGGTTTAATAGTCACCTTTTTAATCTTCGGGAAATGTTCTAATTTTTCTACTTGAATTTCGTTATCGAAATGGCCAATATTACATACAATAGACTGATCTTTCATGGCAGCCATATGCTCAATAGTAATAACATCTTTATTTCCGGTTGTAGTTACATAAATATTTCCTTCGGGCAACGCATTTTCAATTGTTGTAATTTCGAATCCTTCCATGGCTGCTTGTAATGCACAAATAGGATCTATTTCAGTCACAATAACTCTTGCACCATAGGAGCGCATCGATTTAGCACAACCTTTACCCACATCTCCATATCCTAAAACAACAACTACTTTTCCGGCAAGCATTACATCTGTAGCACGTTTAATACCATCGGCTAAAGATTCGCGACATCCGTAAAGATTATCAAATTTAGATTTCGTAACAGAATCATTTACATTAATAGCAGGTATTAATAATTCCCCTTTTTCCATCATCTGATATAAGCGGTGAACGCCTGTTGTGGTTTCTTCGGAAACCCCTTTCCATTCTGCAACTGTACGATGCCATCTGGTGGTATCTTCTTCATATGTTTCTTTCAGTGTTTGAAAAATAACAGCTTCTTCCGGATTCGAGGGTTTTGCTTTTAAAAGTTCGGGATTATTTTCAACAGCAAAGCCTTTATGTATAAGCAAGGTAGCATCGCCACCATCATCAACAATTAGTTGAGGTCCTTTATTTCCGGGAAATGTTAACGCCATTTTAGTGCACCACCAATATTCTTCGAGTGATTCGCCTTTCCATGCAAAAACAGGAACTCCTCTTTCGGCAATAGCCGCTGCCGCATGATCTTGTGTTGAAAAAATATTACAGCTAGCCCAACGAACATCTGCGCCTAATTCTGTGAGTGTTTCTATTAATACAGCGGTTTGAATGGTCATGTGTAATGATCCAGAGATACGAACCCCTTTTAATGGTTTTTCTTTACCGAATTTTTCGCGTAATGCCATTAATCCCGGCATTTCTTTTTCAGCTATTTCTATTTCTTTTCTACCCCAATCGGCTAATTTTATATCAGCAATTTTGAATTTTAGTTCATTCACTTCTAGTGTTTTTCCCATTTTTTTAAAATTTAAGATTGCAAAGATAATAATTTATTATTTAATTATTAATTATTGCAATACAACCTATGTTTAATTCATTTATATTGGGTTCTATTCCATTTTTATTTATTTAATATTTTAACTTTGCTCTAGAAACTTATATAATGGGCTTATTTTTAAAAGAAACAAATAATCAGTTTACTCTTGGTTTGTGGGAAATAAATGAAACCATCGAAGATTTATTGTCGAAAATTAATCTTAATAAGGAAGAGAAAATAATCTTCGAACGTTTTAATAACGATACAAGGAAACTTCATTGGCTTAGTTATCGAAATTTACTACAGGAATTAATCCCTACAAAAGCATATTCTCATGTAAACTACGATGAATTTGGGAAACCTTATCTTCATGCGAACCAGTATCATTTATCGGTTTCTCATTCGGGCATATATTCGGCAGCCATTATCAGTCGTGATTTTCCCGTTGGAATAGACATAGAGAAAACACATCCTAAAATTGAAAAAGTAGTATATAAATTTCTTTCTCAAGAAGAAATTAGTCATATTGGCGAATTAAATCGGCTCGAAAAATTTTATATTTGTTGGGGAGCAAAAGAGTCTCTTTACAAAATATATGGAAAGAAAAATTTAATGTTTCAAGAGCATATTCTTTTACATCCTTTCAATTATCAGAAAAAAGGGATATTCACAGGACAAATCAAGATTGGCGACTTTAATAAAGAATATCCTATTTATTACGAAATGTTGAATGATTATATGTTGGTTTATGCTGTTGGGATTTAATATTAATTTATATTTGTATCTATAAACAAAATTTGATATCATGAATATTTATTCCGGTTTTACAAAAAAAGGAAAAACTAAAAAGAAATTTGCTGTATTAATTGACCCCGACAAAATCAGCAAAAAAAAATTGAACGAAGTAATTGAAATTGCAACAAAAAGTGCTGTTGATTATTTTTTTGTAGGAGGTAGCCTTCTTACCAACGATCAACTCGATGAAACCATAAAAACATTAAAAGGGAACAGCAATGTTCCTGTTATTATTTTCCCCGGAAATAATTTACAAGTCAATAAAAATGCGGATGCCATATTATTACTTTCGTTAATTAGCGGACGAAATCCGGAAATGCTGATCGGGAAACATGTTATATCGGCTCCTTATCTTAAAAAAAGCGGACTCGAAATTATTTCTACCGGCTATATGCTTATTGAAAGCGGGAAAACGACGGCGGTTCAATATATTAGTAACTCTATTCCTATTCCTTCCGACAAACCCGATATTGCCGTTTGTACTGCTATGGCCGGAGAAATGCTTGGATTAAAAACGATTTTTATGGATGCCGGAAGCGGAGCGATTCTTACCATTTCCGAAAAAATGATTGCATCCGTAAAACAACATGTTTCTATCCCTTTAATTATTGGAGGCGGTATACGTACCCCCGAAAAAGCACACGACGTATGCTTTGCCGGAGCAGATATTGTGGTAGTAGGAAATGCCATTGAAGAAAATAGTCGGTTAATTGAAAACATTGCTGATGCGGTCCATTTAATTTAAATTAAAAAGAGGATTTTATTCATGAGAAGCAAGATTTATTTTTTTCTGTTCTTTTTTATTATATCAACAAGCACTGTTTGTATTGCACAAAACAAGGTATATGCATTAAAAGATGCATATGCCGGCCGTAAACTATACCCTAAAAATATTCGTCAGCTTCAATGGATAGCTCAAACAAATTCTTTTTCGTATGTTGATAATAATACCCTCATAAAAGGAACTGTTGATTCGGAAAAACGCGACAGTCTTATCAAATTATCGGAAATGAATGATGTGTTAAACAAAATGGGCGAAAGTAAACTCAATTTGTTTCCCTCTGTTAACTGGATTAATACAAATACTTTTTATTTTGAAGAAAATCAAACTTTATATGCTTTTGATTTATCAACAAAAAAGATAGAAATACTTGCTAAATTTCATGAAAATGCCGAAAATACAGATATTTCAGACAAAACAAGGCATGTTGCATATACTATTAAAAACAATCTTTATGTTTCTATAAAAAATAAAGAATATACTATAACTTCCGACACCAATAAAAATATTGTAAACGGTAAATCCGTTCACCGCGAAGAATTTGGCATTAACAAAGGAACTTTTTGGTCGCCCAAAGGAAATTTATTAGCGTTTTATCGCATGGATCAAACCATGGTAACTGATTATCCTTTAGTAAATATTGAGTCGGTAAGTAATCGAATTGCAGAAGAAGAACTTATTAAGTATCCCATGGCGGGTATGAAAAGCCATCATGTAACGCTTGGTGTTTACAATGTATCTACTCAAAAAACTATTTTTCTTAATACAGGAGAACCGGCCGATCAGTACTTAACCAATATTACATGGAGCCCCGATGAAAAATATATTTATATTCAAGTGTTAAATAGAGCTCAAAACCACCTCAAATTAAATCAATATGACTGTGTTTCCGGCAATTTAGTTAAAACCTTGTTTGAAGAAAAAAATACGAAATATGTTGAGCCTCTAAAACCCTTATATTTTTTAAATACGAAACCAGAACAATTTATTTATCAAAGTCAAAAAGACGGCTATAATCATTTGTATTTATATAATATTGACGGGAAACTAATAAAACAAATAACAAAAGGAAAATGGATAGTAACAGACTTTAAGGGGACCGATGCAAAAGATTTAAAAGCATATTATATTTCAACAACAGTAAATCCGCTTGAACGTCATATATATGCTGTTGACTTAAAAAACAATAAAACAGTTCAAATATCATCTGTTGCCGGCACTCATAATGCAAAAGTTAGTTCCGACGGAAAGTATTTTTTAGCTAATTATACCAGCACCTCTAACGCCGGTGAATATTTACTGGTAAACCATGAAGGAAAAATACTTCAAACATTATTAAAAAATGAAAATCCTTTAAAAGATTATAAAATACCAGAAATATCTATTTTTAAAATAAAAGCGAAAGATAGCAGCGATTTATATTGTAGGCTTATTAAACCAATCGACTTCGATTCAAGCAAAAAATACCCTGTTATTATTTATGTATATGGAGGCCCTCATACACAACTTATCACAAATAGTTGGCTTGGTGGAGCAGGGTTATTTTTACCTTATTTAGCAACCAAAGGCTATCTAGTTTTTACCCTCGATAATCATGGTTCTTCCGGACGCGGAATGGAGTTTGAGCAAGGAATTTTTCGAAACTTGGGAAACATTGAAATGGAAGATCAGTTATTAGGAGTCGATTATTTAAAAAAATTATCTTTTGTAGATACAACCCGATTTGGTGTTCATGGATGGAGTTACGGTGGTTTTATGACCATAACCCTTTTATTAAAAAATCCAGATTTATTTAAAGTAGCTGTTGCCGGAGGACCAGTAATTGATTGGAAATTTTATGAAGTGATGTATGGAGAACGCTATATGGATACTCCTGAAGAAAACCCGTTGGGTTATGATCAAGCTAATCTTTTAAACTATGTAAAAAACGTAAAAAATAAACTGCTCATTATCCATGGAACATCCGATCCAACCGTAGTATGGCAAAACTCACTTGCATTTATTAAAAAATGTATTGACGAAGAAAAACAAGTAGATTATTTTGTGTATCCGCAACATGGCCATAATATAATGGGAAAAGACAGAGTACACTTATTACAAAAAATTGAAAACTATTTTAATGATTATCTTAAATAAATAAGCTATGACAGATTTAAAAAATTACATTGAAACCCATAAACAGTTATTCTTAGATGAACTTTTTTCTTTTTTAAGAATCCCTTCGGTTAGTGCAAAACCCGAACATAAAGAAGATATGACTAAAGCCTGTTTATTTCTTCAAGAAAAAATTAAAAAAGCAGGTGCCGATATATGTGAGATTCATACAACAAAAGGACATCCGATTGTTTACGGCGAAAAAATGATTGACCCTAAAAAACCGACGGTCCTAGTTTATGGGCATTACGATGTTCAACCACCTGAACCACTAGAATTGTGGAAAAGCAAACCATTTGAACCGGAAATACGTAACGAACGGATTTATGCACGTGGCGCGGATGATGATAAAGGACAATTATTTATGCATATTATCGCTTTCGAATATCTTAATAAGACCAATCAATTGCCTTGCAATGTAAAATTTATGTTTGAAGGAGAAGAAGAAATTGGATCTTCAAATTTAGATGAATTCTGCAAAAAAAATAAAGAAAAACTAAAATGTGATATTATCCTCGTATCAGATACAGCCATGTTGGGGCAAGATATTCCAAGTATAACGGTAGGCTTGCGAGGACTTGCATACATGGAAGTTGAAGTAGTTGGACCATGTAGAGATTTACATTCCGGACATTATGGTGGTGCCGTTGCTAATCCTGCAAATGTGTTAGCTAAGTTAATTGCATCATTAACCGATTCCGATAACCGTATTACTATCCCCGGATTTTATGACGATGTGTTAAATTTATCAGAAGACGAAAGAGTTGAATTAAATAAAGCTCCTTTCGATATGGAAGAATTTAAGAATGAAATAAAGATTAAAGAAATTCAAGGAGAAAAAGGATACACTACAAAAGAGCGAATTGGTGTTCGACCTTCATTAGATGTTAATGGTATGTGGAGTGGATATATTGGAGAAGGTGCAAAAACAGTACTTCCATCGAAAGCAGGGGCTAAAATATCGATGCGTTTGGTTCCAAATCAGGATCCGGAAAAAATTGCAAAATTATTTGAAAAACATTTTCTTTCTATTGCCCCAAATACCGTTACTGTAAATGTTCAACCACATCATGGAGGAAATGGTTTTGTTGCACCAACCGATACAATAGCCTATAAAGCTGCCAGTAAAGCATTTGAAGCCACATACGGAAAAAAACCGATTCCGGTTAGAGGCGGGGGAAGTATTCCAATTATTTCTCTTTTTGAAAAAGAATTAGGGGCTAAATCTATATTAATGGGCTTTGGCCTCGAATCCGATGCAATCCATTCTCCAAATGAAAGCTATACATTACATAATTTTTATAAAGGCATTGAAACGATTCCATATTTTTATAAATTTTATGCAGAAATGATGAAATAAAAAGTTGAATTTTTCATCAAAAATGTATTTCAAAAGAAATTATTTTATGAAATAATCTCTGATAGGGAAATTTTTAGGAATAGACCTATAAAGAAAGAGTAAAACCTTTAATTATACCAAATAGACCTCGATGTTATTGTTGCCTCCATTAATAAATGATTTAGCGCTTATTCTAGGAGCGGCGGCAATAGTTACCTTGCTTTTTAAAAAATTAAAACAACCAGTTGTATTAGGGTATATTATTGCCGGTTTTATTGTAGGTCCGCATTTTAATATATTTCCTACTATTGTTGAAATAAAAAGTATTCGAATTTGGGCTGATATTGGAGTTATATTTTTATTATTCGGATTAGGGCTAGAGTTTAGTTTTAAAAAACTATTAAAAGTAGGAGGTGTAGCTGCTGTAACAGCTCTCACAGAAGTAGTTTTAACTATGTTATTGGGTTATGGTGTAGGAATACTACTAGGATGGAATTATATTAATAGTTTATTCTTAGGGGGTATTCTTGCTATTGCTTCTACCACTATTATTATTAAAGCTTTTGATGAATTAGGTGTTAAAAATCAAAAATTTACGGATGTAGTAACCGGGGTGTTAATTATTGAAGATTTGGTTGCGGTAATCTTAATGGTATTACTTTCTACCGTTGCCGTAAGTAAAACTTTTTCGGGTGGAGCAATGATGATGTCGGTACTTAAATTAATTTTTTTTATTGTTTTATGGTTTGTAACCGGCATTTTCTTTTTACCCCTTTTCTTAAAGAAAATCCGGAATTTATTAACCGATGAAACCTTATTAATTATATCGCTTGCATTATGCTTCATTATGGTTGTATTAGCAACCTATGCCGGATTTTCATCGGCCTTAGGAGCATTTATTATGGGGTCAATATTAGCCGAAACGATTAAAGCCGAAAAAATTGAAGTATTAATAAAACCCGTAAAAAATTTATTTGGTGCCATCTTCTTTGTTTCCGTTGGTATGTTGATAGACCCGAAAATGTTAGTCGATTATATGCTTCCAATTATGGTAGCCTCTTTTGTATTATTATTAGGAAAGCCTCTTTTTGTTATATTTGGCGCCTTAAGTTCTGGGATGCCTCTAAAAATAGCCGTTCAGTCGGGGATGAGTTTATCGCAAATTGGAGA
>DAOLWT010000016.1:0-1102 GCA_035421345.1 Bacteroidales bacterium | reverse complement strand
TTAGCTTTTCGAAGAATGCGTCCGAAAGAGTATGCCAATGTTTGGATAAAAACATTTCATCGAGGACCTCTCATTTTATTACAACTTTTACGTATTTTTCTTGCTGTTTTTTATATCGGATTTTTATTTGATCAATTATATTCTCCCATAACAGCGCTTAAAGGAGTAGCTATTTCGTGTTTTATTCTAATTATTTTTTCAAAAAAAATTCGTTCATTTTATAAAAAAATTGAACTTCGATTTTTAACCAATCTCCATGAGCCTCAATACACAATACCTAAAGAGGAATTACTGACTCCATGGGATACACATATCGCTGTATTTGAATTGAGTCCTCAATGTCCTTTAATAGGAAAAACATTATCGGAATTAAGACTTAGAGAGAAATATGGGATAAACATTGCCATGATTGAAAGAGGAGATCAAACAATTACCGTTCCTAACCGAAACAATCAACTTTATCCATACGATAAAATTTCTGTTTTAGGAAGTGATGATCAATTAAAATTTTTTAGATCTCATTTGGAATCATCGAAAAGAGAATATTTAAATATAAAAGTAAAACCAAACGTTTCTCTTCACCATTTTACGATAGAAGAAAACTATACAATACTTAATAAAAGTATCAAGGAATCGAGAATAAGAGAGCTTTCAAATGGCTTAGTCGTAGGGATTGAAAGAAATGGACAACGAATTTTAAACCCCGAATCGGATGTTATTTTTAAACTCAACGATAAAGTATGGATTGTAGGAAATGAACAACGAATGCAGATTTTACGTAAACTTATTTCCAATAAACGTAAAGTTATATAAATTCCTTATAGGTTATCCGATGCATACCATTCAGCAAAAGAAGTAACTGTTTCGCTCAATTTTAAACTATGTAATTTCACTTCTTCCGGTAAATATTTTTGAATTTTTGATGCCATATCGCAAAGCAAATTTTCGCATGTTGGCTGAAAAGGAACCATTACAATATTATCAAACATATTTTTAAATTGTTCTAATTCTTTATGTGGTGAATTTTTATTAATTAATAAAGCATGGTCTAATTTATTAGTGATATGCTCTTTAATTATTTTTTTTAATACCGAATAATCTA
>DAOLWT010000015.1:0-17062 GCA_035421345.1 Bacteroidales bacterium | reverse complement strand
GAGCGGTCCCACTTCGAGACGCCCTCCTTCGTCGGGCTCCTCTGTGTGACACACCACGAAATGCCCAAATTACCTTGTTCTCTGCGAACCTCCGTGACTTCTCGGTGGAACTCTGTGTAATAAAAATAAAAAAAAATTACAATTGGTATTATTCCTAATTAATAAAATACTGGCAATTGGTTTTACTTACATATAATATCGTTTAATTCTTTATTTACACTATCCCAATTATACGTTTCTTTAACGAATGTATATCCGTTTTCTCCTAATTCCTTTGCTTTATCTGCGTTGTTCAATAAGTAAAGAATGTGTTCGGCATATTCTTCGGGATGGTTTCCAATCAGTATTTCGTTTCCGCTTTTTGCACGAAGAGCGTTATTTGCCAGTTCAGAAGTTATACAAGGAATTTTCATCGACATAGCTTCCAGTAGCTTGTTTTGCAGCCCTGTTCCAATTAGCATAGGAGCTATAAATATTTTCGATTGATTATAACAATCTCTTAAATCTTTTACCCATCCGGTAACATGAATTAAATCCGATTTTAATGAAACGATGGTATACGATGGATTTGCTCCTGCAATAAGTAATTTAACATTCGGATTTATTTTATGAACTAGCGGTAAAATTTTTTCAGCAAGAAAATGAACACTATTAATATTAGGAGGGTATCCCATATTTCCGGTAAATACAAGGTCGTATTCTTTTGGTATTTCCTCCTGTTGGTAATAATCAAAATCAACTCCGTTGGGAATAACATGAATTTCGTTTTTATTCGGGTGCTGTATCAGCTCTCTGTCGGGATAGGAGATAATTGTTTTTTGATCAAATAAGTCGAATATTTCTTTTTCATATCTAACCAGCCTTTTGTATTCAATTTTTAAAATTGGTTTAAAATAAAAAGAGGCATGGGCAATTCGTCTTTCTACTCCTTTTGAAAAAACATCTTGATAGTCTATTGTTTTTTTAATAGGGATATTTTTTACATATTCGGCGGTACGAATTAACTGACAATACAAGCGATCGGGTTGAATTTGTTGAATAATAGATTTTATTCTTTTCAAATTTTTTCTACTATAGAAATAATATACTTGAAAAGGTTTTTTTGAAAAAAGTGCAAGAAACAAATTAATAATCTGTGTATCGGGAGTTAAATCAATAAAATGAATTGATTTGCAAAATGGGTTAAGTGCTTCTTTGGCTTCAGGGTGAATATACCCTTCATGTAATGCACATAAATGAATTTCGTTATATTTCGATAATGATTTTATTTGATTATACGCACGTAATTTGTCCCCTTTTTCAAGTGGGTAAGGAATCCTGGGTAATAATACAAATATTTTCATTTTTTTATAATGTATAACAAAAATAAATATAACTAAATACAGAAACTAGAGTTGTTTGTAAAAATCAATAAGTTTCTTAATAATTAATTCATTATTATATTCTTCTTTTATAAATTTTTGTGCTTCCATTCCAATATTATTGCATTTTTCCGGGTTTTCAATACATTTCTTTATTTGATTAACAAATTCGAGCGGCGTATCGGCAATTAAAATATTTTTTTCAGGGCTTACATGAATCCCTTCTGCCCCAATAGTGGTGCTAATAATGGTGTTCCCGCAAGCCATGCCTTCCATAATTTTAATTCTCATTCCACTTCCCGAAAGTAAAGGAACAATCATAATGGTATTCGATAAATAAAAGTCTATGGCATTATCAACTTCTCCTATTATTTTAACTCCTTTATCATTGTAGTTTTTTAACCATTCGGGCATTTTTCTCCCTGCAATTTCAATTTGCATATCTGGAAACGTATTTACAACTTCTTTCCAAATATTTTCTAAAAACCATTTAATCCCATTTTGGTTTGGCAACCAATCCATAGAACCTAAATGAAAAATACCGGGAAAATTTCTTTTTGTTTTTAATGCGGGTATTGTATTTATGTTTATTCCGGCAGGGATAAATAGAATAGGTTTTAAAACACCTTCATTTTTAAAATTATTAGCATCAAAAGGCGTAATAGCAGCAATACCATCGGCTTGTGACAGAACCTGTAATTCGAATTTTTTTAAAGTTTTAGCAAGGTGCAACAAATACCATTTTTTTAATAAATTGGAGCAATTTGCAGCTGTTCTTTCCCATATATAATGCTCAATATTGTGCGCCCTTATTACAATTTTAGCTTTTGAAAATTGACGAATAGTTTTAATATAAGGAGCCACAAAAATACTTTCTAATTGAATTATATCGTATTGGTTCGATTGAAGGATTTGTATTATTTTTTTTTCAAAATCTGTAGCTATAAACCGTTCGGCTATATATGATTTAGAAGAGAAAAGGTTTAAAAATGCTTTGTGAAGTTGAATAGAGGTGTTTACAAAAACTGTTTCAAATTGAAACGTTTTTAAGTATCCTTCAGGAATATTTTCTTTTGGTGTAGCATATTTAGGCGTATTCATAGCTAGTATTTTTACGCTATGTCCGGCTTCGTTTAAGCCGCTAGCAATTGCACTCATGGCAATAGGACCTCCTTCAATAGGAGGGTAAGGGGATTTATTACATATTTGTAATATATTCATCAATGGGAAATATTAGCAGTGTTTTTTTGCTTTTTGAAAAAATGTTTAATACTGTCGAAATACGCATTTGAATCTAATAATGTTGAATCGCTGGTAGCTTTAATAGTTAGAAATATACCAAAAGGCAAGAAAATGAGAGATGGCAACCACATTCCTTCGGGGGGAAGTATGCTTTCGCGAATCATTTTCTCGCAGGTAAATGAAGTAACATGAAAAATAACAAAAAATAAAATGGATACCACCACCGGCAAGCCTAGTCCTCCTTTTCGAATAATAGCGCCAAGTGGTGCTCCAATAAAGAAAAGTACAATACACGCAATAGATAAAGTAAATTTACGTTGCCATTCTATGTCATGTCTTCTTATAAATTTTTTTCTTCCATTTATATCTTCATTATTATAAAACACATGGTCTTTTAAATTACGGGCTGAATTAAGCGCTTTTTCAATAATTTTTTCTTGTTCTGTTTGTGAGAAATTTTCTAAGAGCTCGCCACTTATAACTTTTGAAGTATCTTTAAATGTAGAATCGTTTACCCCAATACGAGAGAAATAATATAAATTTGAATGAACATTTTTTTGATAATTTTCTTGTATAGAATCTAACCTTTGTTGTAACGAATCGCTTGTTGCTTTTAACTGACTAAGGTTCATCATTTGGTAATTATCTTTAAAAAACTCTTCGTTGGTACGAGTTAATGAGAATCCAGACAAATCAAAGCGCCTGAATTCTTCTGTAAAGCTTGTTCGTTGCAAGGGATAGTTCTTTCTTCTGCGATAATTATCCGGCTTTTCATAATAATTGACCCCATTGTATAATTGAAAAACTAAAAATCGTTTATCTTCAGTCATTTCCATCGTTCCTTTTTCTGCCAATGTTAGGTTTGTGTTTCCGTTTCTAGAAGCATGGTCGTAAATCATTACATCATATATAGTAACCCCGTCTTTATCTTTTTTTCCGACTTTAATAATGTAATTATCAATACCACTATAAAATATACCTTCTTTAATATTAAGTGCTGGTTTCTGTTCTCTAACATCATAAAGCAAAGAGCCCATTTTAAGGTTTGCATAAGGTAATGCGTTGTTCGAAAAATAGAATGCAACAATACTAATAAAAAAGGTTAGCAAAATTAAAGGAAGCATAATCCGTTGAAGCGATATGCCGGCAGATTTCAACGCTGCCAGCTCGTAATTCTCTCCCAAATTTCCAAACGTCATAATAGAAGAAAGTAAAATAGCAAGTGGAAGTGCTAAAGGAACCATGGTAACGGAAGCCCAAAAAAGGAGTTGCGCAATAACGGACCATTCAAGTCCTTTCCCAACCAAATCATCAATGTACTTCCATAAAAATTGCATGAGTAGTACAAAAATGGCAATAAAAAAAGTTAGAATAAATGGCCCAAAATTCGATTTTATAATAAATATATTTAATTTCTTAATTATCATTGGTCTTTTTAATAATATCATCAAAAATACAGAAATTGTTTCAGTAGATATAAAGAAAAGATTAGTTTACAATCATTCCGTCTTTAATGGTTAATTTGCGATCGGCCATATTAGCAAGTTCTTCATTATGAGTAACAATAATAAATGTTTGTTGAAACTGTTCGCGTAAAGTAAAAAAAAGCGAATGTAATTCTTTCGCAGAAGCAGAGTCTAAATTACCCGAAGGTTCATCAGCTAAAACAACAGCAGGATTATTAATTAATGAGCGAGCAACAGCTACTCGTTGTTGTTCTCCTCCGGAGAGCTGAGCCGGTTTGTGGTCTTTACGTTCGGTAAGGTTCATAAATTCCAATAATTTTAATGCTTTTTCTTCGGCTTCTTTTTTAGAAAGACCTCCTATAAATGCAGGAATACATATGTTTTCCAACGAAGTGAATTCAGGAAGTAAATGATGAAATTGAAATACAAACCCTATGTTTTTGTTACGAAATTCGGAAAGTTTTTTGTCGTTTAAGGATAAAACAGCTAAGTCGTTAATTTGAAGTAATCCTTTATCTGCACGGTCTATGGTGCCTAAAATGTGGAGTAAGGTCGATTTTCCTGCTCCGGAAGCTCCTACAATTGAAATAATTTCTCCTTTTTTAATATCGAGATTTATCCCTTTTAATACTTGTAATGAGCCGTATGATTTATAAATATTTTCAGCTTTAATCATTTTTTATAAGTTATATTGACAAATTTATTGCTTTATTAATTTAATGTGAATAAATTAGAAATACGATTTATGGTATGTTTTTTTATTTGTCTAATTCAGCATAAACCGAGTTATTGCTAATAAATTCAGGAATCATTTCTTTCATTTTTTTAACAATACGCGTATTATTTTGAGAAATAAATAATTCTATAAGTTCGTTTAAATCGTTTGAAATTTTAGTTAAATCCCATTCAACCACTTTCGCAATCATTATTTGCGGATGATGCGTGGGGAGTGTATTTTCTTTATTATTTAAAAGTTCTTCATAAAGTTTCTCTCCCGGACGTAATCCAACATAAGTTATCTGTATATCTTTTCCTAAGGTAAGCCCTGAAAGTTGTATCATTTTTTTTGCTAAATCAACAATTTTAACGGATTTACCCATATCGAAAATAAATATTTCGCCCCCTTTTCCTATAGCTCCTGCTTCCAGCACCAATCGGCATGCTTCGGGGATAGTCATAAAATAACGTGTAATATTGGGATCTGTAATGGTAATAGGTCCGCCTTTTTCAATTTGTTCTTTAAATAAGGGAATAACAGAACCACTCGAGCCAAGAACATTGCCAAATCGAGTAGTAATAAATTTTGTTTTGTTAAGTTGGTTAAGCGATTGCGTATATATTTCGGCAATTCGTTTGGATGCACCCATAATACTGGTAGGGTTTACTGCTTTATCGGTCGATATCATTACAAATTTTTCTACCTCAAAACGAATCGATAAATCTGCTAAAATTTTTGTTCCTTCTACATTGGTAAGAATAGATTCAGAAGGATTGTTCTCCATCATGGGTACATGTTTATAGGCAGCAGCATGATATACATGGTCGGGTTTGAAATTGGCAAATATTCTTTCCATCCGCTCTTTATTTCTTATATCTCCCAATACAATTTCATAATTAGCATTTTTGAATTTTTCCTGCATCTCAAGATCTATGTGAAATAAGGGGGTTTCTGCTTGATCTAAAAGAATGATTTTTTTAGGAGAAAAAGACGTTATTTGACGGGCTATTTCACTGCCAATAGAACCGGCAGCTCCTGTTATTAATACTGTTTTGTTACTTAGTTGGGAAAATAATTCTTTTTCATCGAGCTTAATAACATCTCTTCCTAATAAGTCATCAATATTAATTTTTTTTATTTGCTTAAAACTGAGCGCACCATTTATCCATTTGTTTACGGGAGGTACTACAAGTACTTTGGTATTATATTGAAGGCATAATTCACTGATTTCTTTTTTCTTTAATGAATGTAATTTTTGAATGGAGATAATAACATGTGCAATGGTTTTGGTCTTAAGAAGGTTTTCTAATTTATCGGAATTGTAAATAGGCATTCCTTCCATAGTCATCACTGTTTTTTTAGGATCATCATCAATAAATGCAATTACTTTATATTTCATTCCGGCATCTCGGTCTAATGCACGTTTAGTAATAATACCCGATTCACCGGCTCCATAAATAATAACATTGGTCTTGGCTTTGGTTGGATTTTGCAATTCCAAATAAGTAATTTTTACTAAAATACGAAAGGATATCATTGCCACTATCGTAAACATAAAATCGATTATGATTACAGAAGCAGGAATAATAAAATTATGGGTAAAAAAGAAATAACTTATAATATTAATAAATAAAAATAAAATACTCCCCGAAAATATAACAAGGAAAAGCCGAACAGTATCGCGTGTATTGGTATATCTAATAATTCCTGAATATGTTTTGGCAATAATAAATGTAATAAAACGGATGGAAACAATGATTAGTAGTACTTTAGGAATTTCCCCGGCTTCTTTTGCAAGCATTTTAAAATTAAAGCGGATAAAATAGGAAGCAATAACAGAAAGAGTACAAATTAATGTATCAAGAGTTAATATAATCCATCTGGGTGTATTTTCTTTAAAAAGGAAATTCATTTAGTTCAATATTTTTCCAAAGATAATTGGTTTTTAATTAAAAAATATATGAAACTATTTCATTATTATTTCTATTTATTAATTAAATGAATAGCATTCGTTTTCTTTGTTGATTTTCAAATTGGAAAAATATGAGAAAAAAAAGACGATATGTTAAGTAGTTTTTATAATTTTGTTAAAATAGTTGAAAGTAAGATTGTAAACATATATAAATAACTAATAAAATTTTTGTAATGAAAAATACAGCTTTTTTAAAAATGCATGAGGCAATGGGTGCTAAGATTGTTCCATTTGCAGGATATAATATGCCGGTTCAATACGAAGGTGTTATAATAGAACATGAAACAGTAAGGAAATCAGTAGGTGTATTCGATGTTTCCCATATGGGCGAATTTTGGGTAAAAGGCCCAAAGGCATTAGATTTTGTTCAATGGGTTACTTCCAACGATGCATCAAAATTAGTAGATGGAAAAATTCAATATTCTTGTTTCCCGAATGGAAAAGGAGGAATTGTTGATGACCTTTTGGTTTATCGAATTAATGCCGAAACCTATTTGTTGGTTGTAAATGCAGCAAATATCGATAAAGATTGGGCTTGGTGTGTTTCTCAAAATAAAGTAGGAGCCACGCTATATAATGCTTCCGATGAAATTTCGCAATTAGCCATTCAAGGACCGAATGCGCTTAAAGCCATGCAGAAATTAACATCCACTCCGGTTACTAATATGGAATATTATACCTTTAAAAAACTTGATTTTGCAGGAGTTAAAGATGTTATATTCTCTACTACCGGATATACCGGTGCAGGTGGATGCGAAATTTATTTTGCCAACCAAGATGCCGATAAAATATGGAAAGCTGTTTTTGAAGCCGGAAAAGAATATGGAATAAAACCGATAGGACTTGCTGCTCGTGACACATTAAGGTTAGAAATGGGATTTTGCTTGTACGGAAATGATATTGATGATACTACATCTCCTATTGAAGCCGGTTTGGGTTGGATTACCAAATTTACCGATCAAAAAAACTTTATTGATAAAGAACTTTTATTAAAACATAAAAAAGAAGGAGTGTCTAGAAAACTTATTGGTTTTGAATTGATTGATAAAGGCATTGCTCGTCATGAATATGAAATAATTGATAAAGATGGTAATAATATTGGAATAGTAACTTCCGGTTCTATGGCCCCTTCTTTACAGAAAGCAATCGGAATGGGCTATGTTAAAACGACATTTGCTACTGAAGGAAGTGAAATTTTTGTGAAAGTTCGCAATAAAGCATTAAAAGCAAAAGTGGTAAAATTCCCTTTTTATAAAGGATAAATAAATAGGTGTATTTATATTAATGTGCAGATTATGAGTCATCTCTCTTCTGCACATTTTTTTTAAACCGAAAAAATGAATAAATCAACCATTACCCAAGAAACATATAATAAATCTGCTTTTCAGTATCAAAGTAAGTTTATGAATTTTAATTTATACAATGAAATGTATGATGCATTTTGCGAGGCAATTAAAATCAAAAATCCAGAAATATTTGAAATAGCATGTGGCCCGGGAAATATTACAAGATATCTGTTAAATAAACGTCCCGATTTCAACATATTTGGGATCGATTACTCCGAAAAAATGATTGAATTAGCATTGCAAAATAATCCTTCCGCATTGTTTAAAGTGATGGACTGTAAGTTTATTTGTGAAATTAAAAAGGAATACGACGGGGTTGTCTGTGGGTTTTGTTTACCATATTTAAATAAGGAAGAAGCGGTTAATTTAATAGCGGATGTGTCGAAATTATTAAAAAAAGGGGGTGTTCTTTATTTAAGCACCATGGAAGATGATTATAATAAATCGGGTTTTGAAGAACCAAGTTTTAGTGAAGAAGGACTCATATATGTTTATTATCATCAATATGATTATTTAGCTAAGGCATTCATAGATAACGGATTCGAAGTTTTGGATTTCCAATATAAAAATTATCCCGAAAAAGATGGAAGAATTTCAAAAGATATGGTGTTTATTTTAAAAAAAGAACCATAAAATATTATTCAATTTATTTTTTAATTAATACTTTTACCTTCCAATATGTCTGTTCTTTTTTAGTATTTGATGGCGGTAACAATAGAAGAAAATGTCCCATGTTTTATTAAAAAATCGAACAGATAGATTATAAAATAAATAAATTTAATTTTTTTAGAAAAACCAATGATTCAAAATAAAGAAAACCCTAGTATAGAAACTTGTTTTACGCCTGCATTATTTCAATATGTTCTTACAAAAGAGAATTTTATTGTTGTCGTTATCGATGTTTTACGAGCTACTACAGCCATTTGTACTGCTTTTAAAAACGGAGCAATTGAAATGATGCCCCTTGCTAAAATAGAGGATACAAAACAATATAGACCTCAAGGTTATATGATAGCAGGTGAACGCGATGGTGTTGTAATTGAAGGAGCTGACTTTGGAAATTCACCTTTTAATTTTTCGGAAGAGAATGTAAATGGAAAGAAAATTGTAATAACTACAACAAACGGAACACAAACAATAGAAAAAGCAAAAAGTTCTGATGCCGTTGTTGTTGGCGCTTTTTCTAATATCAGCGTGTTAGAAAAATGGTTGATTTCGCAAAATAAAAATGTGATATTCCTATGTTCCGGATGGAAAAATAATTTTAATATAGAAGATTCAATTATGGCTGGAGCACTAGCTAAACGGCTACTTAATAAAGGGTACTGCTCTCATTGCGATTCTACCGTAGCAGCTATAGACCTATGGAATATGGCAGAAAAAAACCTACTTTCTTTTATTGAGAAAGCTTCCCATCGCCACCGACTAAAAAAGCTGGGATTAGATGACGTGATTGAATATTGTCTTACTTCCGATACAGCGAATGTTATTCCTTTACTTAAAGGAAACTCATTTTTCGATATACTAAAGGAAATAAAACCTTAATTGTATCGTTGTATTTCTTTTTAACTACTTTTCATGAATAAAAAAAAATATAAAAAAGTCCTTCCAATTGTTGCATGGAGTGTTTTTATTTTTCTAATATATCTTATGTTTAATCAACCTTCAGCATACTCTTGGGGGTTTTATGCACATAAAAAAATTAATAGAATGGCCGTTTATACATTGCCTCCTTCTATGATTGGATTCTATAAAAAGCATATTGAATATATAACCGAACATGCTACAGACCCCGATAAACGTTCTTTTTCCGACGAAAATGAGGCAATACGACACTATATCGACATTGACTACTATGGGGAATCCCCATTCGATAGTATGCCCAATAAATGGAAAAAGGCAGTAGAAAAATATTCCGAAGATACATTGCTTCTTTATGGAATTAATCCGTGGTGGGTGGAAGTTATGTATTACCGATTAATAAATGCATTTAAAGAACAAAATGCCGACAAAATATTATTTGTTTCCGCTAATTTAGGTCATTATATTGGAGATGCCTGCACTCCTTTACATACATCGCAATATTACGATGGAAAAAATAAACAACAAAAAGGGATTCATGCTTTCTGGGAATCGCGTATACCAGAACTTTTTGGGTATGATTATAATTTTATGGTAGGACAAGCTCAATATATAGCGCATCCCAATTCAAAAATTTGGGAACTGGTTAAATCGAGTCATGAAGCGATTGATACGATATTCCAAATACAAGATTCGTTAAATAATATGTATAACAGAGATCAAGTGTATGCTTTCGA
Source organism: Bacteroidales bacterium (assembly GCA_035421345.1). Lineage (GTDB taxonomy): Bacteria > Bacteroidota > Bacteroidia > Bacteroidales > CG2-30-32-10 > DAOLWT01. Next base: position 6,639 of record DAOLWT010000015.1, on the reverse strand, counting down.
GAATAAAGGGAAAACTACAGCAAAAGTATTTTCTAAACAATATGCGAAACAGTTTACTATTTTATCCGAAAATATGATTGAAAGACGAATGCAAGTTGCTGTTAATGCGGTTGGCTGCTTTTGGTATTCGGCATGGGTACAAGCAGGTCAGCCTGATTTATCGGTTATTGAAATGAAAGATACCTTGAAAAGTAATTCATTTTCAACAACACAAGATTCTATTCAAATTAAAAAATTGTCAAAAAAAATAGCTCGTAAAGAAAAAAAAATATAGAATAATTGTTAAACATTTTTAAAATATCTAAAAAAATGCATATATTTGTAGCTATATTATGAAAAAAGGGAAAAATATATTTATTTATTTGTTGCTATTTACGATTTTAGTAAGTGGAAACGGATTTGTTTTTTATAAATGTATTTGTCATATACACGAACATATAAGTCATTCAGAAAAGCATGCATGCTGTCAAGAAAAGTCTAATTGTTGTAGTCACGAAACTGACGATAATAATTTTTTCCCAGTAAAATCGCATTCCAAAACCAAAGAATGTAATCATGAAATAACCTATTTCAAGGTACCTTTATATGGGATTGATTTTTTAAAGTTTAATTTCTCCATTTTCGATTTTTCAATTCCTTTTGAAGCTTCATATAATTGGACGCAAAATAGTATTTCAAATAATCTTATATCATATTCTTATTTTCCACCCGAAAGATCCTTTAGTGATATTTATTTATTGAAGTCTTCATTAAGACTTTAAAATTCTCCTTGTTCTCAATTTTTTTTATTTTTTTAATTAAATTTTTCAAGGAGGATTTATGAAATTTCTAATCAATATATGTATCATTTTCATATTTTTTATTCAAACAGTTTCAGCACAAGTATTGCATGGAACAGTTCGAGAATTCGATGAAAATAAAAAGCCAGTTGCTTTACCGGGAACGATTATTCGTTGGCTGGGTTCCAATAATGGTGTTATAACCAATAAAGATGGAGCTTTTGAAATAAATAAAACCAGTTCAAAAGATCAAAAACTAATTGTTAGTTTTGTGGGTTATAACGCAGATACTATTCTTATTCCGGTAGAACAAAATAAAATTGATATTATTCTAACATCAAATTTAGAGCTTAAAGAAGTTGTTATTGAAGGTAATCTTAACGGATCTTATATGTCGAAAATAAAACCGTTGAATACCACTGTTATTACTGGTTCAGGATTACAACGGGCTGCTTGTTGTAATTTGTCGGAAAGTTTCCAAAATAGTGCTACCGTAGATGTTAACTATTCGGATGCCGTTACTGGGGCGAAACAAATACAAATGCTTGGTCTTGCCGGTGTATATAGCCAATTGTTGGTTGAAAATGTCCCTGCTATCAGAGGAATTGCTTCTGCTTATGGATTATCGTATGTGCCGGGTTCCTGGATGAACGCAATTCAAGTATCAAAAGGAACATCTTCTGTAATTAACGGCTATGAATCAATTACAGGTCAAATAAACATCGATTATAAAAACCCACAGGAGAGTAAAGAGAAGTTATTTGTTAATGTTTTTGCAAATAACGAAGGTCGTATGGAGTTAAATATGAACAATAAAGTTAAAGTTAAAGATAATTTAAGTACCATGTTTTTTATTCATGGCGAGAATCATGAAAAAAAAATTGATATGAATCACGATCATTTTTTAGACTCTCCTCATCTTCGACAATTAAACTTTATGAATAGATGGAATTATGATATTCCGCATGTTTTAGAAAGTAAATCGTCTATTCAAATAATTGACGAGAATCGAGTAAGTGGACAATTACATGCAACATGGCCAGTTGAGTTTGGTGATACTTCTTTTTATGCGGTAAAAATAAAAACAAAACGATATCAGTTTATTTCAAAAAATGGATTTTTTCTAAAAAAGGAAGGAAGTAGTATAGGAACAATGGTAAGTGGTACATATCACGACCATCAATCATTTTATGGGTTAAATAAATATAATGCCACAGAAAAAAATGCCTATCTGAATTTTATTTATGATACAGAGCTAGATGGTGAAAAACATAAAATATCTTCCGGAATTAGTTATATGTTTAATGATACTGAAGAGAATTTGAACGATTCTGTTTTTTCTAGAAGAGAAATAGTTCCGGGTATTTTTTCACAATACACTTTTTCTCATAAAGAGGTATTAACCATAATTGCCGGTTATCGTGCCGACTATCATAATATTTTTGGATTATTACATACTCCTCGTTTCCATTTTCGCTTAAACCCTACTAAAAATTTATCTGTTAGAGGATCTGCTGGTTTAGGTTATCATATACCAAATGTAATTTCCGAAAATTCTTCGCTTCTATCTACTTCCAGAAAGTTATTTTTTCAGGAAAAAATACAACCCGAAAAAGCCATAAATATGGGAGTTGGGTTTATGTATTCGATGAATTGGTTTAAAGAAGAAGCCATATTTACAATAGACTATTATCGTACCGATTTTAAAAACCAGATGATAGTAGATTTAGAACAAAATTCAGCGTATGTGTTTATTTATAATTTAAAAGGGGAGTCTTATTCTAACAGCTTTCAAACGGAGCTAACTTTCAAACCCATTAAACGTTTTGATGTTACAGCTGCTTTTCGTTTAAATGATGTGAAAGCAACAATTAATAACGAATTGATGGAAAAACCATTCATAAGTAAATATAAAGGACTTGTTGCTCTTTCATATGCTACTAATTTTAAGAAATGGCAATTCGATTTTACAACTCATTTAAATGGAAGTACGCGTTTGCCAAATACACAAGATAACCCAATAGCATATCAACGCCCTGATAAAAGCCCCGCCTATTTATTGTTTTATGCACAAATAACAAAGCGGTATAAAAGCTGGGATTTTTATATTGGAGGGGAAAACCTATCTAATTTTATTCAGAAGGATCCCATTATTGCTGCCGATAATCCTTTTGGAAAATATTTTGATTCTTCTATGATATGGGGACCCATTTCTGGAAGAATGTTGTATGCAGGTTTACGATTAACTATTAAATAATAATATTAACTTAAAATTTAAATAAAATGAAAAATTTATTTGTATTCATTACAATTGCCATCATAACATTTGGTAATGTAAATGCTCAAAGTAGCAAAAAAAACGACACTATTAAAATTGCCACTTCATCTGTTTGTTCTCAATGTAAAGAACGCTTAGAATCTAAAATGGCTTTTGAAAAAGGCGTTGTTAATGTTTCTCACGATTTGGAAACTAAAATTTGCACCATTATTTATAAAGTAGATAAAACAGGCCCCGATAAATTACGTTTGGCAATTTCAAAAATTGGGTATGATGCCGATACAATACCTGCCGATAAAGAAGCATACGAAAAATTGCCAGCATGTTGTAAAAAAGAATCACAGCATAAAGGACATAATTGTGGTCAAGATCATTAATATTTTTTTATTATAATTTAGATTATGATAAAAGCACTTGTTTTTGATTGGGGGAATACCATTATGCGCGATTTCCCTGAAAAGAAAGGCCCTATGTGGGAATGGGATCAAGTAGAATATATTCCATTTGCAGAAGAAAGTTTGAAAGTATTGCATAATGAATTTTCCATGTGTATTGCATCCAATGCAGGTTGTTCTGATACGGCTCAAATGATAAAAGCATTAAAGAGAGTAGGAGCAGAAATTTATTTCAATCACTTTTTTACGTCTAAAGAAATAGGGTATGAAAAACCACATATCGAATTTTTTCTTGCTATATTTAATAAATTAAATGTGGCTCCTTCCGAATGTGTAATGATAGGCGATAATTATGTAAAAGATATTTGCGGTGCCAAAGATGCTGGAATGAAAACAGTTTTTTATAATGCCAGTAATGATTTGGGGAAATTTATTAAAGCAGATAAAATTATCACTTCTTTAAAATTTTTACCGAATACCATTAAAGAGTTAAATTTATAAAAAAAGAGGCTTTTTTAGCCTCTTTTTTTATGTTCCTTTCAACTCTGACAGGGTTCAAAACTCTTTCAGAGTTTATTATTCAGTGTTTTTTTATTCTAAGTAAAGAATTTTCGTTTTTGGATATTTCACGTTATACGAGAAATTCATTTTTTTAGTATCAGCAGCGTCTAACGTAAATAACCATTTTAACGAACCTTTTGTCTCATCATAAATAGCATTTGAAATTTCTCCTTTTTCCACTTCTATTTCTTTATCATTCGAAATTGGAATTTGATCTTCTACTAGAATAGTAATAGGGGTTTTCTTGGTATTTCGAATACTAATTTCCCATGCAATATCAATTTTTTTAGATGACCCAATTAGGTTTTTACTATTTAATTCTTTTTGTTTTTTACGTTCTACAACAACTTTAGCATCTCTTCCTAGGGAGATGTCTAAGGTGTCGTTGGTTTGATTTATATCTATAAATGACTCTCCAACATAAGTCCCTTCAAAATATAGCTGAATATTTCCGGAAAGTAAATTATAAGCGTCCCAGCCGGTAACTTTAGCTATTAAAAATGCTGTTGGGTCTATTTTGGGAGCACAATAATATTCATACGTAGCTGGTAATGTATATTGTTGAATATCAACAACCGTTGTTTTTCCATCAGAGCTAATAGTATACGGTAAATTTATTTGAAATTCGAAGCTAGTCGCATTGATATTTATATTAGTGTAATCGGCAGCTGTTTGCGATGGTTTAGGTTCTTCGTAAGATGCATTTTCTCCGCCTGCATCTTGCATTATTTTAGAATAGGATTCTTTACTTTTCTTATAATTTCTTGTAGGATAATCATTATAAGTGTATAAATACCATGGATTAAGTTGAGGCTTGGTGCCTGGTAATGAAGGATTCCCGCTGTTTAACGTTAGTTTTACATTTTTCCATTCTTCACCGGTAGTTTGAAACACATTCGCTTGTTGTTCTAGCGATATAGGATTGCTTATATTTTCTGCTCTTAAATTATATGCTGTATTCCACCCTGCATTGGTAACCATATACGATATTTCAAGAGTTCCAGTTGTTTTAATTTTCGAAGAAACAACAATTAATATTTCGTATGTAGCCGATGTTTGTTTAGAACGCATTTGTTCTAATTGGTTCGTAAATGAAGTTACTTTTTCTTGAATAATTTTTGTTTTGGATTTAATATCTAACTCTTTTAATTTAATATCCGACAAACGTGTCCGGAAAAAATCGGACGCTGCTTTTAAATCATCCATTTTTATGCCGGTATTACTCCCTCCAATAGATTGATTAGCAATAATCATATTCTTTTCAGCAGTATAAACTTCAGTTAAGCCTTGCTGATAGGCTAATTTGTCCGAATATATTTCAAGTGAATCTTCTAATGTTTTTACTTCTTTCGATTTTTCTTGTTGATTTAAATAGTTCATCTGATTGCTTACCGATAAAATAATATAATCGCCGGTTCCTTTAACTTGAATACTACTTGGGTCTATAAATTGGGAAAGTCCAGAAAGAACAAATGTTGTTTGTCCAACGGGTACATTAATGCTTGCTGTTCGAAAAACCTGCGCATTATTGGAGAAAACGGTTACCTCTGTAATTTCTGATTTTACAGGAGTCTTTACCTCTTCAGCCTTCAATATAAAGAATGAGCTGATAAAAAGAGAAAATAGAATAATTGATTTTTTTTTCATAGTTTTTTATTTAATTTCATAAATAAATGCTAAAAAAGTCATCATTTCATAAACGAAAATAAAAAAAAATTTGATGAGTTCATATTTTTAATTAATTTTATACAACAAAATAAATAAACATGAAGACAAATTTTTTTCTAATAGCCTTATTATTAGGTGTTATTCGTTTAAGTGCACAAGAAATTGTAGTCACCGAAGGCAAAGAAGATTTAGGTGGAGCTAAAAATCCGGTTTTACAAGTTACCATCTACGAATCGACCGAAAGTGATGTGGAAAAAGCCTGGAAAAGCTTAATGAAAGGATATAATGCAAAAGTTACCTCAAAAGAAGTAATTTTTAGTGATAATGCTAAAATAACAGAGCTTTCTACCAATACGGTTGATACCTATGCGATGATGAGTTCTACCGATGAAGGAGTAAAATTTAGTGTTGCTATTGATTTAGGTGGTGCTTTTGTTAATTCAACGACACATGCTACTTATTACGATATTGCAGAAAAAATAGTAAAGGATTTTGCCATAGATGTTTGTAAAAAAGCAGTTAAAGCAAAATATGAAGCAGAACTTGCAAAACAAAAAAAACTAGAAAATGAATTAAAGGATTTAGCGAAGAAAAAAGAAAAGCTAGCAAACGATATTACAGAATGGCAAAAAAGTATTGCTAATGCTGAAAAAGAAATTGAAATTAATATAAAAGACCAAGAATCTACTACTACTTTAATTCAAGATCAAGCCAAAGTAGTTGAAGCTGTTTTAAAAAAATTAGAGGGAATTAAATAGGTAGTAGCGGAATCAATAAAAAATATACTCACTGCATTCATATTAGTTTTTTATTTTCTTCAATTATGTATAAAAAATGCCAAATATTCGATAAATGCGCGATGGCAAGACGAAACGGCGAGGACGGGGCTGGCTGTGAATAAAATTTTAATTAGAATTTAAGCAAAGCAGCCCGCTATTTCAGGTGGGCTGTTTACTTT
>DAOLWT010000014.1:11730-17135 GCA_035421345.1 Bacteroidales bacterium | reverse complement strand
TCTGTTAAGTTAGATATTTATTTCTAATTAATGAAATACTGGCAATTGGTATAAGATAAAATCCCCGCTTAAATGAGTTAAAAGCGAGGATTTTTATAAAAAAAAGCAGGTCTATAAGCCGGATTCTGTATCTTTTCTACTTCCGAAGAAGGAAAAAAGTTTCTATCATTTATCTAGCTCCGACATCACTATCGGAGTCAATCGGTCTACCCCCCGGGATCGAACGAGCAGCCCTTACAATCTTGCAAAGCAAGATAATACCCGGTATATTTGACCTTTCATACCCATAAGGTTTACCCTCCTACAATGTTGCCATTATAGGACGTGAGCTCTTACCTCGCGTTTTCACCCTTATCACAACAAGTTGTGACGGTTATTTTCTGTGGCACTTGCTGTCACCGTTTTCACGGCGCCTTCCCGTTAGGAAGTATGGCGCTCTATGTTGTCCGGACTTTCCTCCCCATCACAAAATTGGATGCAGCGATAGAACAACCTGCTTTATGAAATGAACGTTAACATTATTTTACAAATGTACTAAAATGAATTTAAATAGCCTATTTCTGCACGAATAAGCGATATTACAAATTTATTATTATTTCTGTTGCCCCTTTTCCATAGCGAAGTAAAGAAGCATCTTGGTAATTTAAATCGGGATATTCTTGTTTTATTATTTGTATAATTTCTTTTTTTAATCTTCCGTTTCCAACACCATGAATAAAAATAATTTTTTTCAAATTATGTTCTATTGCACAGTTCAGCATTTTTGAAAAGAAATCTATTTGAATCTTCAATAACTCAAAATTTTCTTTTCGGGCATAATCATCAATTAGTTCTTCTATGTGTAAATCTACTTCGGCAATACCATTTTCAATGATATATTTTTCAGGGAAAAGAGGTTTTTTGTCGTTTATATGGCCCACTATTTTTATGCCTGAAGATTTTATATTTTTTTCAATAGCCCATTTCTCTTCGTTCAATTCTTCGGGGAATTTACTTTCTTTATCGGATAAAGAAACGATATAGCATACGTCGTTTAAAAAATCATTAAACTGAAAATTTTCTTCGTTAAAAAGAGGAGCCGGTTTTAATCGAATTTCATAGCGTGCCGGGTTTTTAGCTATATCATCATTTATTTTAAAGAATATAAACTGAAATCGCAAATTCATCCATTGTTGCATTTCTGATGGGCTAATAACCTTTAACAAAATTGTTGAATACGCATCTGCTCGGTCAAAATCGTTACACCTATATTTCCCTTGTGCCAATAAATCATACGAAAACAAACAATCGAAAGGGTTATTATTAATTAAATATAAGGCTAAATCTGAATTATGAATATTATTTTTATTTTCGGGGATAAAAGCGAGATACATCCCTTTTTTAATAACTTGATTTGTGTTCTTACTAAGCTCAAAACGGGGTTCAAATCGAATTTCCAGATCCTCTTCCGGTATTACCATTTTTTTGGGGTTTTCTGATTCTCGATTCATATTTAAATTAATAAGGTCGCTTCCTATTACAGGAATTTCAAACCCTTCTTCTATTTCGACCAAAACCATGTTATTATTCATGATTTTCTTTACAATTCCATCTCTTTTTTCACTGATAAAACTAACTTTATCTCCGATTTTAAAATTTGCCATAATTCGTATTTTATTATTTTTGAGCAATTTGCATACTTCTACTAATTCTATTACGCAAAGATAGTCAATATAAAAGAAAGTGCTATTTTTAAAAAAAACCTATAAAAAAAATCCCCCTTTGTAAAAAAGGGAGATTTTAATAGATTAAAAACGTAAACATTTTATAAAAAACGCATTATTAATTGATTATCATTTTTTTACTTATTTGATTTGTTTCGGTTTTTATTTGGTAAAAATAAATTCCTGAAGCTATTTCAGAGGCATCAAATTCAATAGAATAATTTCCCGATGTCATAAATTCATTTTCTTTAATTCTTTTAACTTCATTTCCATAAATATCGTAAATAAAAAGAGAGATATTACTACTTTTTGAAATTTGGAAATTAATATGAGTAGTTCCGTTAAAAGGGTTTGGATAATTATTCACTTCATTTACAAAACTTTCGTTTTCGGCTATACCACTTGTATTCACTAATTTTGCATACGTAATTAAACTTGCAATTGCTAATTTAGTTGTAAGTTCCCATTTTTCGGGTGAATTTACAGATGTGGTTAATAAATCGTTTTCGGTATTTTTATAAGGATTTTCATTATATCCAGGAAGATATGATTCACTTAATGATATTCCTTCAAACCCATTATCCCAAAAATTATTTATATCTGAATTAGCTTGTTTATAAGTTGCATCACTTCTGAGTTCAATTTTAGGCACATAAAGTGATTGTATTTTTTGAAAATTATCGTAAAAATCAAATTTATTGGGTGTTGGAAAAACTCCAACATTAAAACTTACTTCTGGATCTTGATATCCAATCATATCTAAATTGATAATATTTCCAATTTTATTATTAGAGGTAAGGGAACCAACAAATTCTTTACTTCCGCTTAACCCAAATTGGTTACCTGAAAACAAACAAAACATAATTGTTCTTTCAAAACTATAGTTCGATAAAATTCTACCGGCTTCTAATACAGCACCTGTTCCTGTACCATTATCATCGCAAGCTGGAGCCATACTTGCATAACTATCCCAATGGGCACCAACCACATATGTTGAATCGGCTCTTTTGGTGCCATTTTTTACTGCTATAATATTAGGTGCTACATATTCCGATTCTGATAAATTATATCTTTGAAAATAAACAGTATCGAAATCCATTTGTTCTAGGATACTTTTTAAATAATTGGCTGTTTCTTCAGCATTTTGGTTCGTTGTATAACGTTCTAATGTTTGGAAATTTTTAAGCTGACTCCACATTAAATTAATATCAACCTCGTTAATTACGTTTTGCGTAGGTTGGCTATATTGTACGGCATCTTGTGCCTTTACCGATATTATTGGCAATGCCAATAATAAGGCAAAAATGGGGGTGTAAAAAATTTTTTTCATAGTGTTTAGTTTTTAGTTTCATACCTTTTATTTTAGTTTATTAAAAATAATTGGGGGTTAATAAACTTGTTGTTAAATCAAATGTACGTAACCAAAAAAGCAAAAGCAAGTTTGTAGAATTTCATATTTTCTATATAAATGAAATTAACAAACAAGCCATTAAAAAATATAGATGAAGAACTATTTTTCATGCTCAGAAATTTTAAATATTTTATTTTTATCGACTAAATAAAGAGAAATACTCACTTATTTTATTGATTATCAGAAATATAATAATTTAAAAGCCAAATTATTTTCTTTTGATAATTCGATTGTAGGTGCAGGGATTTTTATAAAATTGATTACACGAAGACATGTTTTTAAAAAAATTGATTTTGTTTTAATTCGAGAAAGGTCAATATCCGGTGAAATATAAAATTGACGAAATCGCTTAAAATAGGGCATTGTTACGCCATTATAGGTAGTATGATTTTCTTCACCCCCAATCATTCCTTCGGCACCATAACCAACAGCAATATTTAACCATTTTGGAAATTTGGTATCTTTTTTAAGAAAGGAAGCAATATTACCGGATAGCCAATATGTTTGACCATTATAATCTTTTAACATATTCTCTTTAAAATTATTCCCGAGTAAGTCCGGTCGGTATTGCGCAAATTTAGTTTGATGGAATGACCATTTAAGAATAACTCGTTGATCGTTCCATGCCAACTGTTGACTCATAAAAAAGAACGACCCCAATGTATTTGCTGCTAAATCGCCCATTGAAAAGCCCCATTCACTAGACAAACCGTCTAATATTTCTATTGTAAGTAAATACGCACTTCCTAGGCCTCCACCATACCAAATTGCTTTTTTATTTTCTACCCCACTCCATTTTAAAGAATAATACCCTAAGCTACCAATTGTACACGAAGTACTGGCATGACCTATCTTATCCATTTGCAGCCAATCTTTGTTATCATTAAAAACATGAAAAGAAGTGCGGGGGTAATCTTTATACCATAAATTATTTAACAAAAATAAAGAGCTTGCTATAGTTCCTGCTTCAACCGCTATTACCGCATGTAATCGTTTTTTATTAAGCGTATCTATAGGAGGAATAGCTGATACTTTTACAAACGTAGAAGCAAGCAACAGGATTAAAAAAATTATTAGAATACGATTATTTAACAAATGCTATTTAATTAATTTACAAAAATATAATTTTTTAAAACAAAAAAGGAAGTTGTATTAACTTCCTTTTGAATGAGCAGGTTATTTTTTAAAGAAATTTTTTTATTTCTTCGAAGTATTTTGCTTTGTTAGAAGTAAATGTAGAAGCTGCTGTTGCGCCTTTAACAATATATACCGTGCTTATGCTACTTCTAATATTACTAATTTTCTTAGCAATTTTAGTTGTAAAAATAGTTTCATTTTCTCCTGCAATAATCAATATTCCCGATAAGGTTCCCCCTTTTGCACTCAAGGCGTATGTAGGCTCTAAATAATTTTTATTATACGCTAATGGGAAAAGAGCTTCCACTCCGGAAACTTGTTTTGTAATTATTTTCATTTCTTCGAAGTTACTATACGGAGAATCGGCTATAATTTTCCCTATTTCCGTATGATTTGCTCCTACCGACAATGAAAGACCTGCACCAATACCCATTCCATATAAATGGATTGTTCTCATTTTAGCATGATATTTATTTACATAACCAATAACAGCTTCCAGGTCTTTCTGAAATTGCGCATAAATAAAAAAATTATTGTTTATACTAAAATTACTACTTTTTCCATAGCCTCTGTAATCATAGGTTACAACGTTATATCCGAGTGTAATAAAATTACTTACAATTTCTAAGTTATCGGCCATATTCCCACTCCCATCGTCGCTAAGAATAATTATTTTATACGAATTAGCTTCGGTTGCTTTAAAAAACCATCCTTTTAGAATTAAGCCATCTTCGGTTGTAACCGAAATAGTATCATAACTCATCCCGTAATCCGAAGGTAATACGGAGTACTCCCGAGAGGGGTTTAGTCCAAAAGAGCAGAAACTAAATAATAAAACAGTAAATAATAAAACTATTTTTTTCATATTATTTTATTTTGTAAGGTTTAATGTAAAAATACTATTTATATTTCATTTTTTCTAATTTACAAAAATGAAAATGAATTTATTTTATTTTTAATCGATTTAATGCATTTTGATATTTTCTAGCATTTGCAAGATGTTCAGAATAAGTTTTAGCAAAATTATGATATCCGGAAAAATCTTCCTTGGCACACATATAAATAAAATTATGTTTGTCATAATTTAACACTTTATCAATTACACGTGAATCGGGCAAAGAAATAGGCCCCGGAGGAAGTCCTTTTATTTTGTA
>DAOLWT010000014.1:0-11630 GCA_035421345.1 Bacteroidales bacterium | reverse complement strand
TTACACGTGAATCGGGCAAAGAAATAGGCCCCGGAGGAAGTCCTTTTATTTTGTATGTATTGTATGGAGATTCAAATTCAAGGTGTTTGTTCAATACGCGTTTTAATGTAAAATCACCGATAGCAAATTTAACGGTAGGATCTGCTTCCAGTTTCATTCCTTGGTGAATACGATTTAAATATAAACCTGCTACTTTGGACATTTCATCATATTTTCGAGTTTCTTCCTGAACAATAGATGCAAGAATGATGACATGAATTGGTGATAATTTCATTTTTTCTGCTTTCTCCTCCCTGCTTGTAGTCCAAAATTGTCGGTACTCTTTATACATTCTTTCTATTAATTGATATGCAGACGTATTCCAGTAAATTTCATAGGTATTGGGAATAAAAATACCAATGGCGTTTTCTTTTGTTAAATTAAATTTGGTTAATAAAACGGTATCCTTCAAAGTAGCTATTATTTGCGAGGAATCGGCTTCAATTTGTTTGGCAATTTTACCTGCTAATTGATATTTCGTTCTAACATTATTAAAAACCAATTTTACAGGTTCCTGTCTTCCCGATAGGAGCATATTAATCAATTCATTATTATTCATGCCATTTGTAATCAAATATTTCCCCGGTTTAATATTTGATTTATAATTTTTATAATCCGATAGCCATTCAAACGTTTCTGGGTCAGCAATAATTTTTTCGGAACTCAATTTTTCTATTACATCAGTATAAGAAGAGCCGGTATTAATATAAAAATAAATAGCTTTTTTATCTACTAAAACAACATTGGGTTTATATCTAATGGTATATGCTTTATAAATGGTATAAGCCCCTGCAAAAAAGAATAAAATACCAATAAAAACAAGGATTTTAAAAAATTTAGATTTTGATTTTTTACTCATTTCTGTTCATTATTTATTCGTTGTAACATGTATTCATCAACCCAATTATTTTGTATTCGTACCCATTCTTTTTTAATTCCGATTACAGAAAATTTAACTTTTTTAAAAAGTGCTAAACTTGCATCATTATTACTTAAAATATTGCAATATAATTGATGAAGATGAAGGGTGTTAAAACAATAGTCAATCATTAATGATAATACTTCCGAGCCATATTTTTTATTGCGTTGTTCTTCCGAAATTAAAATAGCCATACCGGCACGCATATTTGTTGGGTCAAAATCGAACAAATCAATACAGCCAATTGCTTCTTTCGATTTGTTTAAAACAATCATCAAGCGAAGTTGTTTTACCGTATAAATATCTTGATGAGAATTTAAAATATATTCTTCTAATAAATGCCTCGAAAAAGGGGTTATGGTATTACTTAGATGCCAAATAGAAGTGTTATTTTCCCATTGGTATAAAAGATTAATATCTTCGGGTTCTAACGCACGCAATGAAAGATTTTCACCTATCATATATTCCGAGTTAAATATTTATTTCTCCTTTGTACACACATGATACCGGTCCTTGAAGCCAAATATCCGTAAATAAATTTTCGTTTTGTTGTTTAAAACTAACTTCCAGCTTCCCTCCCGGAGCAATTATTTGACAAAAATGAGGTTTGCAAAAATGAGCGATACTTGCGGTTATTGCAACAGCGGTAGCACCAGTTCCACACGACAAGGTTTCATCTTCTACCCCTCTTTCGTATGTTCTAACAAATATTCCCGTTTCTTTTACTTCTGCAAAATTTACATTGATTCCTTCTTTTTCAAATAACTTACTATACCTAATATTTCTTCCTTCTTGGAATACATTCAATTTTTCCACCTCCTTTTTAAAACAAACATAATGAGGAGAACCGGTATTTAAAATAAAATAATCTTCTTTTTTTATTATTCCTTCCACATCTTTCATTTTAAGTTTAACCAGCGTTTGTTCTTTTTCTTTGTTTACAATAAACGCTTCATGCAAACCATCGGAGGCAGTAAAAACAGCACTTTCTTTAATTAATCCCAAACTATTTGCAAATGCAACACAGCTTCTTCCACCATTTCCACACATGGTGCCAATCTTTCCATCGGCGTTATAATAAGACATTTCAAAATCGGAGGCAGTAGAGGAATTAACTAAAATAAGTCCATCGGCTCCTATTCCAAATTTTCGATTACAAAGGCGAGCAATTAAAGAAGAGGTATTTTCAAGATTGCGTAGTACCGAACTTCTATTATCAATCATAATAAAATCGTTCCCCGTTCCTTGATATTTACTAAATCGGATAATCATTGGTTATTTAATTGACTTAATAATTGAGGGTTATTAATAGCTATCAGCATTTTATAATCAACTGTATTTTCAATTGAATAAAATACAGATTTAACTTTCAAATATACGATATTATTATGCAAAATAAACGAAATAGGTTCTTTATAATCAATACCGAAAAGGATTATTTTATGGTCTTTTGTTCTATAACCCTTATAATTTATAGGGGATTCCCAAAACTCTACAACTACTAAATTTTTTTCTTTTGTATTTTTATTTTTATTCGATTGGAACAAAGAATCTCTTTCGTTTGAATCATCTTTGGTAAATCCAGAGAAATTAGACAAATAATATGTTGATGAAAAAACCAACCTGTCTTTTTTTACCTCATTCTCTTCCTGATTCGTATAAGAAGGAGTTTTAATTGAACGAAATTTTAAAATTGAATCGATTAATAAAGAGTCGGTAAGTTCGCCTTTATAATTGGCTATAAATTCATCCCACGCATCCTGATTATCAATTGGGATTTCGGTATAAGAGAACGTATCTTTTTTAGGATTCGATTTTTGTTGAACATGATTTTGTTTTTTATTTTTTAAACCCTGCTCGTTTGAAATTATATTTTTCTCCTCGTTTCGATCGAAAATATTATTGTAATAATATTTGAATTTATAAACCCATTTCCAATCTCTAATAGAACTTTCTTTCCACCATACAACACTATACATTGAAAGTATTCCGATAAATACACCTAAAACAAGGTATCCAAATTTATTACGTTTATTCATTTAAATTGACAGCAACGAAATGGGAAACATTTTTTTAATTCGTATGCAAATGTAACTAAAACAGACACGCGAAAACGGATAAATGATTAACAATTTTTAACAATATAATAACAATAATAAAAAACCCAAACCGTTAAAGAAAAACAATAAAAAATTGGTATTTTTAAAACATGACAAAATAAAATATAGGCATAAAAATTGATAAGGGAAAATTTAAAAAAAATACGTTATGAACACGAAAAAAATTATTACAACATTGGCAATTGCCTTTATGGGAGGCCTTTTTGCCATAGGATCCATGGCAATAATTTCAAAATTTACCTATAAAAGAAATGCTGTACAGCAGGAAAAATGGGCACAACCCATTTCGTATATTCCAACTTCATCTTTTGCAAAAGCTACAAATTTTACAGATGCGGCATCGATTTCTGTTCATGCGGTTGTTCATATAAAAACAACACATCAAGTTAATTCGTCTATTTATAATGACTTCTATGGCAGATATTGGGATCCTTGGGGATTATATGACAACCCATATCAATACAAAATAGAACCTCAAAAAGCGTCGGGTTCGGGCGTAATTCTTTCAAGCGATGGATATATTGTAACCAATAATCATGTGGTTCAAAATGCCAGTAGCATAGAAATTACGTTAAATGACAAAAGGACATACGAAGCAAAAGTAATAGGAAGCGATGTAGGGACCGATTTAGCATTAATAAAAATTGAAGAAGAAGATTTACCTTTTCTTGCTTACGGGAACTCCGACAGCGTTAAAGTAGGAGAATGGGCGTTGGCGGTTGGGAATCCGTTTAATTTAACATCTACCGTAACAGCCGGTATTATAAGTGCCAAAGCAAGAAATTTAAATATTTTAGGTAAAAATTCCTCTATCGAATCATTTATTCAAACAGATGCCGCTGTAAACCCAGGTAATAGTGGAGGAGCATTGGTTAACATTAACGGAGAACTTATTGGAATAAATGCGGCCATTGCATCAAATACAGGATCCTATTTGGGCTATTCTTTTGCTATACCTGTTAATATTGTTAAAAAAGTAGTTGACGATTTATTAAAATATGGAAAAGTACAACGAGCCTATTTGGGAATTTCATTTGAAGAAATTGACAGCAAACTTGCAAAAGAAAAAGGATTAGCAGAAGTAAAAGGCTTATATGTAACTAGTGTTTTACAAAATGGTGCTGCCGAAGATGCAGGAATAGTAGAAGGAGATATTATTACTAAAATTGGCGACACCTATGTAAACAGTACTTCCGAACTGCAGGAATCAATTATTACACATCGTCCTGGCGATAAAGTAGTGGTAACATATACTCGAAGCAAAACAGAAAAAGAAGCTACCATTACCCTAAAAAATCAAGACGGGGGAACCGGTATTATAAAAACAGATGCAACAAGCGTTACCAAACTACTAGGAGCCACTTTTGAAGAACTAAGTGCAAGCGATTTAAAAAAATTAGGAATAGAGAACGGAATAAAAGTTTCTAAATTAGAATCGGGATTATTTAGAAGTGCCGGAATAAAAGAAGGATTTGTTATAACCACGATAGATAAAAAAGCCATTAAAACAAAAAGCGATTTGACTGACGCATTAAAAGAAAAAAATGGAGGTGTTTTAATAGAAGGGATTTATCCGAATGGAACCCGAGCATATTATGGGTTTGGAATGTAATCATTACAACACATTCTAAATCAGGCTAAAACAATATTTGTAAATTATTTTCACAATAAGCTTTTAAATACCATAAAAAAGTTGTAATTTTGCAAGGCATTTAATTGAATTTTAATTAACTGACTATCAGCCATTTAGAAAAAAGAAAAGGAAATTATGCGTCAACTTAAAATTACCAAATCAATTACTAATAGGGAAACGGCTTCATTAGATAAATATTTATCTGAAATTGGGAAAGAGGAGTTAATTACAGCAGAAGAAGAAGTTCTATTAGCGCAAAAAATTAAAACAGGAGATCAACAAGCATTAGAAAAATTGGCAAAAGCGAATTTACGTTTTGTTGTTTCTGTTGCAAAACAATACCAAAATCAAGGACTTAGCTTACCCGATTTAATAAACGAAGGAAATTTAGGTTTAATTAAAGCAGCACAACGCTTTGATGAAACAAGAGGATTTAAATTTATTTCCTATGCAGTATGGTGGATTCGTCAATCTATTTTGCAAGCATTAGCTGAACAATCTAGAATTATACGTCTTCCCCTAAATCAAGTAGGTTCTTTAAATAAAATTTCAAAAGAAATTTCACGTTTAGAGCAAATTTATGAACGACTCCCTTCCTCCGATGAAATTGCCGATGCATTAGATTTACCGGAAGAAAAAGTGGCAGAAGCAATGAAAATTTCTACCCGTCACTTTTCGGTTGATGCACCTTTGGTACAAGGAGAAGATTCCAGCTTTTTAGATGTATATGTTAATAATGAATCGCCAAACGCCGATAGTGGATTAATATACGAATCGCTTTCGAAAGAAATTCAACGCTCTTTATCAACACTTACCGAAAGAGAAAGAGATATTATTAATTTATACTTTGGCATTGGGATGAGCCATGGGCTTACACTCGACGAAATTGGCGCCAAATTCGACCTTACACGCGAAAGAGTTCGCCAAATTAAAGAAAAAGCGATTAGACGACTTAAACATACTGCCCGAAGCAAACTCCTTAAATCGTATCTTGGACAGTAACATTTTTAATTCTTTTTTTAACGTTTTTATATACTTGCCTTATTATGATATATAAAATTCTAGTTGCCGAAGATAACTTCATTAATCAAAAGTTGATGGAAAAAATTTTACAGTCTAAAGGATGGGGCTGTAAAATAGTTGACAATGGGAAAGAAGTAATAAAAGAGTTAAAAGAAAACAAATACGATATTGTTTTAATGGATATTAGCATGCCCGACTTAGATGGATATAGTGCTACACAACAAATACGTGTATTTAACAATCAAATTCCCATAATTGGTATTTCTGCAAACGTGGTTAGTGGATTTAAAGAGAAATGTATTGAAAATGGCATGAATGATTATTTATCGAAACCATTTAAAAAAGAAGATCTTTTTAATATAATGTCGCTTTATTTACCGAAAGAATAAGTCTTTTAACTGTTTTAAATTAATATAAGGCGCTTCTTTTTCTATTTCTTCTATTTGCTTTATAAACGATTGTTGGAATTTTTGGTATTCAAGGGTATTTGAATAAAATACCTTATGTTGCGATGCGATTACAATTTTTTTAATTCTATTCATTAAGCTAATCGTACCGTTTTCCATAAAAATAGATGTAAATTTATCTCTAATATATTCAATCGCCAATGCACTTGGGTGAATCATATCATCGGCATAAAACCGATAATCGCGCAAATCATCCATCATTAATTCGTATGCAGGGAAATAAATACAGTTATTAAACTTTTTTATTATTTCGTGTACTGCTACCAAAAGTGTTGATTTACTCAGCTGATTGTTTACAGCCCCCTCTTTCCAGTGCCTTACAGGACTAATAGTAAAAATAATTTTTATTTGCGGATTTAATTTATTTAGAGATAAAATTGCGTTACTTAAATTATTTCTTATTTCCGCTGCACTCATTAAGGTTTTATGAAAAGTGGCAGACGGTAATTTATGACAATTAGCAACAATGCCATTTTTTTCTTTGTGATAATAAACAAACGATGTGCCCAGTGTTATAAATAAAAATTGCGCATCTTTAATAAAACACGATGCTTTCTCCATTTCGGTATTAATTTTATTTAAACACACTTGTTTATCGGGATTTGAAAAACGACTATGATGCAGTAAACTCAAATATTTTTCATTATAAAAAATTAAATCATCATCGGAAAATATTCTTTTATTTATTAAAAAATCGATGCATTGCGAAATGGAATATGGATTATAAATTATTCCAGTTGGGTTTACAACAACAGGAAACCTCATTTCATGTAAGAAATTTCCCATATTTTCTGTAAAACACGAACCAATGAACAAACATTTTGAAAAATAGCTTATTTTTTCGTTCGAATTTTGAAGGTTAAATGTTGTTCTGTAATCTGTCATATATGAATATTTTAATGTATTCTTTATACGAAGAAAGAAAAAAAATATTAATTTATCAATTAAACCTATTGAGTTTTAATAAAAATCATTGTTCATTATTTTTATTCATTTTTCAATTCTATTTGGTAAATATTCCTTATTTTGCGTGTTTATTTTTCAAAAATTAATCGTTATGCCTGATACTAAATATATATTTGTTACCGGAGGAGTTACTTCTTCGTTGGGGAAAGGAATTATTTCAGCTTCCTTAGCAAAACTTCTTCAATCTAGAGGATATTCTGTAACTAACCAAAAATTAGATCCATATATAAATGTTGATCCCGGAACATTAAACCCATACGAACATGGAGAATGTTTTGTTACCGAAGATGGAGCTGAAACTGATTTAGATTTAGGCCATTATGAACGTTTTTTAAATGTTCCTACCTCGCAAGCCAACAATATTACAACCGGTCGAATTTATCAATCGGTTATTGAAAAAGAAAGAAAAGGGGATTATTTAGGAGAAACCGTTCAAGTTATTCCTCATATAACAGATGAAATTAAATATCGTATAAAACTTTTAGCGAATCAAAATAAATACGATTTTATTATTACCGAAATAGGTGGAACTGTTGGCGATATTGAATCATTGCCTTATATAGAAACCGTTCGTCAGCTTCGTTGGGAAATGGGGAATAAATGCCTGGTAGTTCATTTAACACTTATTCCTTATCTTTCTGCTGCCGGAGAATTAAAAACAAAACCTACACAACATTCTGTCAAAATGCTACTTGAACTAGGTGTTCAACCCGATATTTTAGTCTGCCGAACCGAACACCATATTAATGAAACAATACGTAATAAGATAGCCTTGTTTTGTAATGTTGAACCCACTTCTGTTATCGAATCTATTGATACGGACACCATTTATAATGTTCCTATATTAATGAAAGAAGAGAACCTGGATACGGTTGTTTTGAAAAAAATGGATATGCCGGAAAAACAGGAACCCGATTTAAAGAAATGGGAAGAGTTTTTATTTCGCTTAAAAAATCCGACCAATGAAGTTAATATAGGATTAGTGGGGAAGTATGCTGAATTAAAAGATGCTTACAAATCTATTTCCGAAGCATTTAATCATGCTTCTTCTGTTCACCAATGCAAGGTTAACGTAAAAATGATTCATGCAGAAGGAATTGAAGAAAACAATGTAGAAGACAAATTAAAAGGACTAAACGGTATCGTAGTTGCCCCCGGATTTGGAGAGAGAGGTATTGAAGGAAAAATTACCACCATAAAATATGCGAGAGAACAAAAAATTCCTTTTTTAGGAATATGCCTTGGTATGCAATGTGCAGTTGTTGAATTTGCAAGAAATGTATTAAATTTTAAAGATGCTCATTCTACCGAAATGAATCCGCATACCACTCATCCGGTTATTTTTATCATGAAAGAACAGGAAAATATATCGAGCAAAGGAGGTACTATGCGACTCGGAGCTTATCCATGCGATGTTAAAGAAGGAACCAAAGCAATGGACGTATATCATTCGAACAATATTTCTGAAAGACATCGACATCGCTACGAGTTCAATAATAAATACATACAAGATTTTATTAAAGCAGGAATGATCCCTTCGGGAATTAACACGAAAGACGATTTAGTTGAAATTATGGAAATACCTTCACATCCTTGGTTTGTAGGTGTTCAATTTCATCCGGAATACAAAAGCACCGTATCAAATCCACATCCGCTATTTGTAGCTTTTGTAAAAGCAGCAATTGAAACTAAATTGAAAAAATAAACGAGCCCTTTAAAATTATATTTTTAAATGCTCGTTATTTATATAATTAAGTTTATTATGGGTTATTTAATGAATGTTATTAATTATCATTCATTTTAATTGTTTATCTTTTTTTGAGTTAAACAATTCCATTATCTTTGCCAGTCAAAATTTAAATTAAAATGAATAAAAATACAATTATTGGCTTAATTTTAATACTGGGCATAATGATTACGTTCAGTATCCTTACTTCTCCTTCTAAAGAAGAGATGGCGAAAATGCAACGAGAAAAAGATTCGTTAGCAGAAATAAAGAAACAGAACGAACAAATTAATTCCGATTCTATTGCTAAGTTAAAGGATAATAATATTGCCTCGAATTCCTCTTCCCTCCTTTCTACTAATAAGGATAGTTCTTATATTGACTCTCTCGGTCTAAATAAAGATAAAGAAGAATTTGGAATGTTTGCATCTGCTGCAAAAGGAACAGAAAAATTGATTACCATAGAAAATGAAGTCATAAAATATACCTTTTCAAACCAAGGCGGAAAAGTAACAGAAGTTGAGCTTAAAAAATTTAAGACGTATGACTCGCTCCCGTTAATCCTTGTAAAAAAAGATAATAGTATATTTAATTTTATATTTTTTGCTAATAACCGTCAAATAAATACGTCGAAATTATATTTTGTACCGGTTATTACTGACACTCGTTTTGTTGGGAAAGATCATATTCAAATTTCAGGGAATGATTCGATAAAAATGGCCATGCGTATTTATGCCGATTCACTAAATAACCCATTGCAAAAAAAATATATTGAAATCGAATATATGATTCGTGGAAATGATTACATGATGAAATCGGATATTCATTTTCAACAAATGCAAGATGTTTTAGCTGAAAATTTAAATGGAATAGGACTTGAATGGCAAATGAACCTTTTTCAACAGGAAAAAAGTTTAAAAGTAGAAAAAATGTCATCTACTATCTATTATAAATTTTATGAAGATGAAGTAGATTATCTAACTGAAACAAAAGACGATCAGGAAGATTTAACAACAAAAGTTAATTGGATAGGCTATAAACAACAATTTTTCAGCTCTGTTTTAATTGCAGATAAAGGCTTTTCTAATGCTAAAATACATACCCTATCGAGCGATACCACTAAAACAGAAGTAAAAAAATGTTTCTCTCAAATTACTATTCCGATAACTAGAGAGAATAGCGAGTTTTCGATGCAACTATTTTTTGGGCCAAATCATTATAAAACACTTCGTAAATATGATCTTGACTTAGAAAGACAAATTCCGCTTGGATGGAGTTCTCCTTATATTTTAGGATGGATAAACCGATTTGCTGTTATCCCTGTTTTTAACTGGCTCGAAAGTTTTGGAATAAACTATGGTATTATTATTTTAATACTTACTATTTTATTAAAAGTTGTTTTATTCCCAATTGCTTATAAAACCTATATGTCATCGGCTAAAATGCGGGTTTTGAAACCGGAAATTGATGATATTAATAAAAAATATCCGAAAGAAAAAGCAATGGAACGCCAACAAGCGACCATGAGTTTATATAAAAAAGCGGGAGTTAACCCAATGGCAGGATGTATTCCTTTAGTACTACAAATGCCTATACTTATTGCGTTATATCGATTTTTCCCTGCTTCTATTGAATTACGACAAAAAAGCTTTTTATGGGCCGATGATTTATCCTCATACGATTCAATATATAATTTGCCCTTTAATATTCCTTTTTATGGCGACCATATTAGTTTATTCTGCTTATTGATGACCATTTCTACCATTATTTATACGAAGGTAAATAACGAATTAATGGGCAACCAACAACAAATGCCGGGAATGAAAGTTATGATGTATGCGATGCCTGTTATGTTTTTAGGATTCTTTAATGATTTCGCCTCCGGACTTAGTTACTACTACTTACTGGCTAATTTACTTACCTTTTTCCAAATGTGGATTATAAGAAAATTTGTAAATGAAGATGCTATTCATGCAAAGATTCAGGAAAACAAAAAGAAACCGGAAAAACAAAAATCAGGTTTCCAAAAAAGATTAGAAGAAATGGCTAAACAAAAAGGATATAATCCTCCTAAGAAAAAATAAATTAATAGTTTAAAAAAAACCGAAAGAAATTTTCGGTTTTTTTGTTATTTTTATATCCAATTTTAAAAAACATGATAGAACAATTTATTGAATGGGATAAAGCATTGTTGTTGTTTTTAAATGGGTTAAACACTCCGTTTCTCGACTTCCTAATGTACTGGATTAGCGACAAGTTTATTTGGACTCCCTTTTACTTATTCTTAATATTTTTAATAATTAAAAAATATAAAATAAGAACTATCGACGTTTTAGTAGGAGTTGCGATATTAATTACCCTTTCCGATATCACCTCGTATTATGGTTTTAAAGAGGTATTCCAACGTTTAAGGCCTTGTCATAATGAAAGCCTTCAACCTTATATCCATCTTGTAAATAATACCTGTGGAGGCAAGTATAGTTTTATTTCATCGCATGCCGCTAATACTTTTGCGCTTGCATTATTTTTAATACAAATTATAGGACGTAAATATTCCTTTATTCCGGCATTAATGATTATTTGGGCAAGTATTGTTTCATACTCGCGCATATATTTAGGAGTTCATTTCCCTTTTGATGTGCTATGTGGTGCACTCGTGGGGTCTGCGTTTGGATTGAGTAGCGGTAAATTTTTTAATTTGTATTATTCCAAATTTGTATTGAAATCGGGTAAATAA